>NZ_JAMXRY010000020.1:0-88003 GCF_024124525.1 Halomonas sp. OfavH-34-E
GGCCGCCTGCACGGCGTCGTCGCTGGCGGCAGTGGAGTCGACGCCGCGCCCGCCAAGACCGTCCTCGGCCAGGGCGATGATCTCCGAGGCGTTGCCGCGAATGACGCTGGGCCTCAAGTCCAGCAGCCTGGCGGCCGACTCTCGCCGATAGGCGGTGGCGCCAACGGCGACGGGGTCGAGCACCCAGGGGGTCTGGTGCTCGCCGGCACTGGTGGCAGCCTCGACCATGGCCTCGACCCAGTGAGGCGAGAGCGTACCGATATTGATCAGCACAGCGTCGGCCAATGCCGCGAACTCGGCCGCTTCCTCACGCGCATGGACCATGGCCGGTGAAGCGCCCACGGCCAGCAGCACATTGGCGGCGCTGTTCATGGCCACGTAGTTGGTCAGGCTATGGACCAGCGGCGCCGCCTGGCGCAGCCGGGTCAGCCGTGCGCCGATGTCGGCGCCGGTGAGTGTCGTCGTCATGACAGGCCTCCCTGGCGTTGGACGAAGGCGGTGAGGGTCGCCTTGCAGGGAGTCATGATCCGGTCACTGCGCGCCGCTGTAAAGCGGCGATGGCCTGAGATATCCCCCTTGAGCCGGGAGACGGTGAACCGCGACAGCTCGCCGGGCGTCAGCCCAGCAGTTGCAGTGCGATCAATACCCCCAGGGCGGCGAGGGCGAGCTCGCGAACCGGTACGCCGTTGCCGCTGTCTGTGGCGTCGTCTCGACGCTCCGAGCTTGCGGTTCGGGGCCACAGGGCGAGGCCACCGAGAATCAGGCTGAGGCTACCGAGGGGCAGGCTGATGGACGACCAGAAGGCCATCAGGGCGAGGCCGCCGACCAGGGCCAGAGAGATACGAAGAAGCCCCTTGGTGGCGAAGCGGGGGCGAGTACGGGAGACCTGCTGTAGGAAGGGCATGTTCGGAATTCCTTGTCGGTGCAGGGGGCGGGCCAGAAGACATCTACTGACACCATCGCTAGGGCTGCAGCGTAGCGGCTTTGCCTTAACGCGCGCTTAAGCTTTATTGAAAGATTTGTGACAAGGTCTGATGCGCGAATCTGCAAAATGTTCAGTCGGCGAGCTGCGACATTGGTCGAACGCCATTGGCAGAGCGTGGGAATCGTGGGGGCAGAGGGCGCGTCGCGCCTGGCTCCGTCGTCGCCTTCAAGGGCGACCTGCAAGGGCGACCTGAAAGGGTGACCAGCAAGGGTGATCTGCAAGGGCGACCGCAATGGCCTCCTGCCAAGGCGGTCTGTCTGGACGTGGATCAAACGCGTGCGTCAGGCGCGGATATAGGCCCAGCCCTGGCGCTGGCCCTCGGCCAGGGTGAGTACCGCTGCCTCGACGATGGCCAGTCCCCGGGTGTCGACGATGCCTTGGGCGTCGAGACTGTTGCGACACAGTCTTAACCATGCGTCGGTGTCGTCCGGGGTGGCGACGGCGGCGGCCACACCGCCGGCGTTGGTGATGATCAGCACCTCGGCCTCGGGGCTGGCGGCCTTGAGGTTGCGGGCATTGCGCCTGGCGCGGGCAAGACTCTCGGCGCAGGGAGCGTGAAGCATCACCTTCAAGCGTGAATCGCCCGCTTCACGGGGGGGCAGGCCGGTATCGCTCATGACGCCTCCGGGGCGGCGCCGATCAATGTTTCCAGATGATGGACCTGGGCGCCGAAGTCGGAATGCTCACGGCGATTGTCGGTGGGCAGCGTGATCTCGAGGGTGTCGATGACCCGCGCCGGGGCCCCGCCCTGATGTCCACCGAGCACCATCACCCGGTCTGCCAGCAGCACCGCCTCTTCGATGTCGTGGGTAACGAAGACGATGGCGGCCTCGGTGCGCTGGCGCAGGTCGATCAACTCGTTCTGCAGGCGACGGCGAGTGATCGCATCCAGCGCCGAGAAGGGCTCGTCCATGAACAGCACCCGGGGCTTTACCGCCAGCGCCCGGGCGATGCCGACACGCTGTTGCTGGCCGCCGGACAGGGTGGAGGGGAAACGCTCGGCCATGTCGCCCAGGCCGACCAGCTCCAGCGGCGCAAGGGCGCGGCGCTGGCGCTCGTCCCGGGACAGCCCCAGTCCCTCTAGCCCGAGCGCCACATTGGCGCGGATGCGTCGCCAGGGGAACAGCCGTGGCGCCTGGAAGACCATCGACCAGGGCCGCGCTCCATCACGTGGGCTCTCGTCCAGCCAGCGCTCGCCTGCCACCGCCGGCAGCAGGCCGCAGAGTGCCCGCAGCAGGGTCGACTTGCCGACCCCGGAGGCACCGACGATGGCGATGAACTCCCGTGGAGCCAGGCGCAGGTCGACATGTTCGAGCACGCGCTGGCCGCCGAAGCCCAGGGCCAGGTCATGGGCCTTGAGCACGCAGGCGTCGGCGTTGCGTTCGGCTGTCAGGGTGTCCATATCAGCAGCCTTTTTTGCAGATGCAGGAAGCCCAGGTCGAACAGGGCGTAGAGCGCCGCAATGGTCAGCATGTAGACCACCACGATATCGGTGGCCAGCAGGCCCGAGGCCTCCATCATGCGCTGGCCGATGCCGGGAATGCCGAACAGTTCGGCCGCGACCACGGTCATCCAGCCCTGGCCGAGGCCGGCGCGCAGGCCACCGAGGATGCCGGGGGCCGCCGCGGGCAGGCTGACCTTGGTCAGGCGGGCCAGCAGCGAACCCTGGCCGAAGGCCCTGGCTACCTCGTCATAGCCGGGGTCCACCGCACGCACCGCGCTGTAGCTGGCGAAGTAGTTGATCCAGAACACCCCGATACTGATGATGAAGGCCGCCGCCGATGGCGTGATCCCGAACCAGATGATGGCGAAAGGGATCCAGGCCAGTGGCGGGATCGGGCGCAGCAGGCGCGCCAGCCAGGCGTGCAGGGCGTCGAACACCGGCAGCAGGGCCGCCGCTACGCCCATGGCGATGCCTGCCAGCGAGCCGATGGCCACCCCTACGCTGTAGTGAGACAGGCTCGAGCTGACGACTTCCCACCAGATGCCGTCGACCACCTCGCCCCAGAAGACCGTCGGGATCGCAGAGGGCAGCGGAACCAGATTGCCGGGCAGCAGCCCCAGGCGCAGTGAGATCTCCCAGAGTGCCACAAAGGCGACGAGCCCCAGCGCACCGAGGCCGGTGCGCCGGCTACGAGATACCGACTTCATGGGCTCGTGTCGCCTTCTTCGGCGTCTGCGTCAGCGCTTGCGGTCAGGTCGTCGTACCAGCGGGTGTCGAACAGAGTGTCGATGTCGAGGCCCTGCTTGAGGGTGCCGTTGGCCAGCTGGAAGTCATGCATGGTGCGGGTGCCCTCGACGATCGCGTGGGGATCGGCGCCGTAGTTGGCGAAGGGCGAGGACAGTGCAGCCTCTACGGTTTCCAGCGGCACCAGACGCTTGCCGACGAACTCGCGCACCGAGGGGGCGACCTGCTGTGGCGTATCGACCAGGGCGTGGGTCGCTCGCAGGTGAAGTTCGAGCAAGGTGCTGACGGCATCGGGGCGCTGTTCGAGCAGGCTTTCGCGTGCTGCCAGCACCGCGCCGGGTTGACCCGGCAACATGTCCGAGGCGTGGGCCACGATCTGGGCGTCGTCGAGGCGTTCGGTCACGGTGGAGAGTATCGGCTCCAGGGTCGAGGCGGCGTCCACTGCACCGGCCAGCAGCGCCTGCTGGACACGATCGGCGCCCATGGCGACGATCTCGACGGCGTCACTGCCGATGCCCAGGCGTTCGTCCAGCCAGTAGCGCAATACCGTGTCGGGTACCGAGCCCTTGGGGAAGGTGGCGATCTTGGGCCGACGGCCTTCGCGCTCGGTAAAGTCGGCGATGGCCTGGGCCGGGTCGGCGTCGGCCATCAGGCTGGCCAGTTCGCCGCGGGCGACCAGGCCGATCTGCTCCTGGATGGCGGCCGCCAGTACCTTGATCGGTACCCCGTTGGCGCGAGCCACCATGGCCGGGCCGATACCGAAGTACATGACGTCGAGATCACCCGAGGCCAGCGCCTGGACCATCGCCGGCCCGCTGGAAAAGCGTGTCAGCTCAAGTTCCAGGCCGGCCTCTTCGGTCCAGCCTTCGCCCTCCATCACGAATAGCTGAGCCACCGGCAGGATCGGCATATAACCAACCTCCAGCGGACCTTCGTCGGCGGCGATGGCGGTACCAGGCAGAAGCAGGGCGGCGGCGGTCAGCCAGCGGTAAAGGAGCTGGGGCATGGAGCCCTCCCGGAGCAATGAAGTTAATGATCAGCATGATAACGATCGGGGGACGAGGGCGACACGCAGGCGTGCGATCAATCCGTTATATGCTTATTAGGCATCGGAAGACGCCGACACGACGATGGCCGCCCGGGGGCGGCCATCGCTGAGGGGACAGGCTGTCTGACGTAGCGGTAGATAGAGAGGGGGCGCTGCTCGTCCCTCCCTCGGACACTTCTGTCCTTACGTCTGCCTGCTCCGTCCTTACTTCTTGCCCGGCTGTTTGACGTAACGCAGATACGGACGCTGTTCGTCCCAGCCCTCAGGGAACAGGGTCTTGGCTTCGTCGTTGGAGACGGCAGGCACGATGATGCAACGGTCGCCATGGTTCCAGTTCACCGGGGTCGCCACCTTGTAGCCGTCGGTCAGCTGCAGGCTGTCCAGCACCCTCAGGATCTCGTCGAAGTTGCGTCCGGTGCTGGCCGGGTAGGTCAGCGTCAGGCGCACCTTCTTGGCCGGATCGATGATGAATACGCTTCGCACCGTCAGGGTGTCGTTGGCGTTGGGGTGGATCATGTCGTATAGGTCACTGACCTTGCGATCGGCGTCGGCGAGCAGCGGGAAGTTGAGCCCGTGGCCCTGGGTGTCCTCGATATCGCCGGCCCAGGCGTGGTGATCTTCGATGGGGTCCACCGACAGGCCGATGGCCTTGGCGTTGCGTTTGTCGAATTCACCCTTGAGGCGCGACACTTCCCCGAGTTCGGTGGTGCACACCGGGGTGAAGTCCTTGGGGTGAGAGAACAGGATGACCCAGCTGTCACCGGCCCACTCATGAAAGTGAATGGTGCCGGCGGTGCTTTCCTGTGTGAAGTCCGGTGCGGTATCACCCAGTCGTAGCGTCATGGTCGTCTCCTTGGCGGTTGATGGCGACGGGCCCGGACGGACCCGTCGGGTCGATCGGTGAGACCGGGGCGCGGCCTCGTGGCAGCGAGCGTCAGGGCGCCGGCGCGGCCGCCCCGACGAAGCGATCCTGCCAATAGTCTATGGACAGCGAGGTGGTGGTGACCGTTCGCCCGCGTCCGGGCGCGTGGATCATCACATCGTCGCCGGCGTAGATGCCGACATGGCTGACCCCGGGACCCTTGCCGGTAGCGAAGAACAGAAGATCACCCGGCCGTGCCTCGTCGATGGGCGGCAGGCGCCGGTATTGCTCCCGGGATGAGCGCGGCAAGGGGATACCCGCCCGGGAATACGTCATCTGGGCCAGGCCGGAACAGTCCAGCCCGCGCGGATCGTTGCCGCCGAACCGGTAGGGGGTGCCGACGGCGCTGCGCGCCTCGGACAGGATCAGGGCACGTTCCATGGACAGTCCCTGGCCGCCGTCATCGGTGCTCAGCGGGGCCGAGGCACAGCCCCCCAGCAGCACCAGCAGCAGTGCCATCAGGGCTGTCCAAGAGGATCTGGTGTACCACGGCATCGAAGTGGTCATTGCGGCTTTCCCTGCACAGACGAGGCGCCCTCTACGGTACTCTGCCCTACCAGGCAGGCCAAGGGGGCCGAGGCGTAATGTGTCGCTGGCGCCGCAGGCGTAGCGACAACGACAATGACAAGGCGACCAGGCGACCAGGCGACCAGGCGACCAGGCGCGGACGCGACCGACAGGCCGATGCCCCCTGACGACAGGAGATACGTGCCCCCTAACGAAAGGAGATGCGTGTGCCGTTGGCCAGCATCTCGTCGGGGGTCATGGCCTTGCCCTCCACGCCGATCATCTCGTCACCGCACTGGTCGGTCCAGGTCAGGACGCCATGGGTCAGGCCGACGCCGCCGAGTAACTCGCGGATCTCGCCGGTGCCGAGAAAGGTGCGGGTTCGCCCCTTGTCGTCGGCAAGCTCTGTGGTGCCGTTGGCGTGATGAAAGCGCACCGTGTAGATGCCATCCATCGACTCCACCTCGACGATGGGCGAAAACCCGCGGGACAAGGCCTTGGCGAGTGCCTTGAGGGTAATCTGGCGCTCCAGGGTGTAGTCGATGTCAGCCATCTTGGTGTTTCCTCCGGCGAAACGGGCCTCTTAAGACTGGTCCAGCAAAGGACTTCTGGCAAACAGGTAAGTGCGGTGCCGTGACCCAGTCGTTGAAGGCGCGTTCTTGAGGCGGTGTGCCGAGCCGGTATGGTTGATGGCTTCTACAGCTATCGACAGGTGAACCATGCGACACCATTCCATGCCCTTGGCCCTGGCGGCCTCGATTGCGCTCGCGGCTTCCTTCGGCGCCCATGCTCAGGACCAGGAAGATGCCCAGGTTCGTTTTTCCGTGCCCGCCTGGCCCGGTGTAACGGTCAAGACGGCCCTGGCATCCACCCTGCTCGAGACCCTGGGCTACGAGCCGGTCCAGGAAGAGCTGGGCTCCACCATCACCTATCAGGCCCTGCGCCAGGGAGAGCTCGACGCCTTTCTGGCGGCCTGGTTGCCGGCCCAGCAGGGCATGTACGACGCCAGCTTCGAGGATGGCGAGTCCAAGCTCGAGGACCTTGGCAACAACGTCGACGGTGCGCGCCTCGGCTTTGCCGTACCCACCTACGTCTACGAAGCCGGCGTGAAAACGGCGGAGGATCTGGACAAGGAAGAGTTTGCCGACAAGCTGGACCGCACCATCTATTCCATCGAGGTGGGCTCCGGCATGAGCGACTCGCTCAACAGCGCCGTGGATGAGGACACCTACGGTCTGGGTGACTGGAACCTGTCCGAGACCTCGACGCCAGGCATGCTGAGCGCCGTGGACGCGGCGATCGATCGTGAAGAGTGGATCGTGTTCGCCGCCTGGACCCCGCACTGGATGAACATCGAGTTCGACGTGCGTTATCTGGATGACCCCGAGGACATGTGGGGACCGGAAGGCGGCCGCAGCGACGTGCGCACCCTGGTGCGCAGCGAGTTCGCCGAGAGCCACCCCAATGCCACCCGTCTGCTCGATCAGCTGGTGTTTACCGCCGATGACCAGAGCGCCATGATCCGTGGCTTCAGCTACGAAGAGCGCGAGCCGGAGGCGGTCGCCGTAGATTGGCTGCGTGAACACCCCGAGGAGACCAAGAGCTTCCTTGAGGGGGTCACCACGCGCGACGGCGAGGAGGCCTGGCCCGTGGTGCGCGATGCACTGGAGATCCCCGAAGCCTGATGTCGGTTGCCTCAAGCGTCGACTGAAGACCGCCGTTTGGAGCGAAAGACGAAAGGACCGCCCCAGGGCGGTCCTTTGTTTTCTGCAGGTCGACAGGACGACGTGTGGCGTCCACTCGAGCTGTCGAGCGAGCGGGTCGTGATGACAGGATCAGTGGTCGTGGTCGTGGTCGTGGTCGTGGTCGTGGTCGTGGCCATCGTGGCTATCGTCATGACCCTCGGCATCGACCAACCCCTGATGCAGCACCTCGGCATTGTGCAGGATCATTCCCAGGTAGTGAGACGTCATCCCTTCTTCGGACAGGGCGCCGTTGTAGAGTGAGCCGGCGATGGGCACGCCGGTTTCCTCGGACAGTTGTTCCATCAGCGCCGGGCTGGACATGTTCTCGACAAACAGCGCCGGAATCTGGCGTTCACGGATGACGTCCACCATGCGCGCGATATCCGCCGCTGACGGTTCCGCTTCGGTGGACAGACCGACCGGCGACAGGAAGTCGATGCCGTAGGCCCGAGAGAAGTGGCCGAAAGCGTCGTGGCCGACGATGACCTGGGCGTGTTCCGGCAGGTCGTCGAGCAGCGCGAGCACCTGGTCGTGGGCCGCCTGGATATCCTCCATGTAGCTGTCGGCCCTGGACGCGTAGTGCTCGCTGTTGTCAGGGTCGACGGCGATCAGTCCGTCGCGGATATTGGCGACATAGATCAGTCCTGCCGACAGGTCGAGCCAGGCATGGGGGTCGTACTCGCCATGGTCGTGGCTGTCGTGATCATCGTGGCCGTCGTGATCTTCATGGTCTTCATGGCTGTCGTGATCACCGTGGCCGCCGTGCTCTTCATGGCTGTCGTGCTCTTCATGGCTGTCATGATCGTGGCCATCGTGCTCTTCATGATCGTGCTCTTTATGGTCGTGTTCGGCCCCTTCCTCTTTCTGGCGATGCAGCGATTGGCCGCCATAGGCCAGCAGCGGCACTCCGTCCGTGGCGACAACGGTCTTGCCCTGATAGCCGCTGGCGTCGAGCAGGCGCGTCATCCAGCCCTCGAACTGCAGGCCGTTGAGCACCACCAGGTCTGCCTCGGCCAGGGCCCTGGCGTCGGTCGGGCGAGGGGAGTAGACGTGGGGGTCGCTGTCGGGGCCGACCAGTGAGGTGACCTCGACCCTGTCGCCGCCGACGTTGCGTACCATGTCGGCCAATACACTGAAGCTGGCGACCACCTGGGTGGACTCGTCTGCCACGGCCTGGGGGCCAAGGGCGAGTCCCGTCAGGGCAATCCAGGCGTGGCGTTTGACGAAGGCATGAGGCAGTGACAGTGGCATGGACGTTGATCTCCGGTTGGTCAGGGGACGGCGGGGCGCGTCAGGCGTGGTCGTCGGCGCGCAGCGGTGTGGCGCGACGACGAAGGCGAGCAGAAAGACTGTGCTGGCGGCCAAACAGCGCCGACAGCAGATAGGCCACACCGGCCAGCAGGATGATGGCCGGTCCAGAGGGCAGGCTCAGGTGGTAGGAAATCAGCAGGCCACCGAGGCTGGCGCCCAGCGCGATCACCACCGACAGCACTATCAGGCCCTCGAGGCGCGTGCTCCAGAAGCGAGCGGTGGTGGCCGGCAGCATCATCAGACCGACCGCCATCAGCGTGCCCAGGGTCTGAAACCCGGCGGTAAGGTTGAGCACGACGAGCCCCAGGAAGACACCGTGGACCAGACCGCTTCTGGTGCCTTGGCTGCGCAGAAACAGCGGGTCGAGGCATTCCACCACCAGGGCGCGGAAGATCACCGCCAGGGTGATGACGATCAGGCTACTGATGCCGGTGATCAGCACCAGGGCGGTGGTGTCCACCGCCAGGATGGAGCCGAACAGCACATGGGTCAGATCGACACTGCTGCCGCCCAGGGCGACCAGCATGACCCCGGCCGCCAGCGAAATCAGGAAGAAGCTCGCCATGGCCGAGTCTTCCCGGTGGCCGGTGAGCTGGGACACGCTGCCGGCCAACAGCGCGATCAATAGCCCTGACAGCATGCCGCCAAGGCTCATGATGGGCAGCGAGAAACCGGCCATCAGAAAACCCAGCGCAACGCCGGGCAGGATGGCGTGGGACATGGCGTCGCCGATCAGGCTCATGCCGCGCAGCATCAGGAAGACCCCCAGCGGCGGCGCCGCCAGCGACAGCGCCAGGCTGGCCAGCAGTGCACGGCTCATGAAGGCATAGTCGAAAGGGGCGATCAGCCACAGGTACAGGGTGGAAAGCAGCGAGTCGAGCATTCAGACAGATCCAGGAAAGGTCAGCGGCAGTCGAGGTGGGCGGGTCAATTGACCGGTGTGACGCTCCACCAGCGCATCCGGCGTGGCCCAGCGGCCGTGGCCCTGGGACAGGATCAGGACGTCATCGGCCAGGCGTGCCAGTTGCTCCATGTCGTGCAGCACGATGATCAGGGTCGCCCCCTGTTCGGCCATCTCGCGCAGCACGTCCATCAGCATCTCGACGGTATCGACGTCGACGTTGGCAAAGGGTTCATCGAGCAGCAGCAGTTCGGCTTCCTGCATCAGCGTCCGGCCGATCAGGGCTCGCTGGCGCTGGCCTCCGGACAGCTCGCCCAGCGGGCGGTGGGCCAGCCGCGAGATGCCCAGACGTTCCATGATCTCGCGCCCACGGCGATAGTGAGCGGCGCAGTAACCCTTGAAGGCACCGTGGCTCGGCCAGGTGCCGGTCATGATCAGTTCCTCGACGCTCATCGGGAAGCTCAGGTCCAGCGCCAGCTGCTGCGGCAGCCAGGCGCGGCGCGCCGCCGGAACGGCGCATTCGACGCGGCCCGCGACCGGCGTCAAGTTGCCCATGATGGCCTGGATCAGGGTGCTCTTGCCGGCGCCGTTGGCGCCGATGAGCGCGGTGATGGCGCCATCCTGAAAGCGCCCCTCGAGATGTTCGAGCACGGTGCGCCCGCCGCGTGCCAACTGCAGATCATGCAAGACGAGGCGTGACATCAGTGCCACCATCCGGCGGACCAGGACACCGCCAGCCACAGTGGCAGCAGGGGAATCAGCACCAGCATCAGTCGGCGCCGCATGGACAGGGACATCAGCGAGAAGTGGCAAGGCCCTTCGGGGCGGTGACGATGGGTCATGCAGGATAGCTCCGGGGCAAATCGGTCGAGCAAAATGGTTGAAAGTTATAACATAACAATATCTGGGATTCCACGACTTCCCTCCCTCGGGCCATCCACTTGAGGTAGCCGCCAGAGCGTTCGAGGCAGGCGTGGAACTTTCCTACAATCGGTACTGCAAAGAATGTCTTCCCACGATAGACTGAAATAAGGTGTCAGGTGTGCCTGGTCTCGCACAACAGGACAACGTTTCTACGGAGTTTTCAGGATGTCACGGATATTGCGGCGGATGGCGCTGGTCGGGGCGGCCCTTGGGCTGGCCCTGCTGACGTCGACCCACTGCGTGGCGGGCGGCAGTACCGGCTTGTACGTCGGTGTCGGCGCCGGCCAGATGCAGGGCGATGACGACTTTGACGACGAGGCGTCGGCGGCCAAGGTCTTTGCCGGCTACAACTTCGGCTGGCTGCCCTTCCTCGACCTGGGGGCGGAGCTGTCCTACCTCAACGGCGGTGAGCTCGACGGTGAGGTCGACGGCACCTCGGCACGGCTCGAGGTGGAGAGCCTGCAGGCCATGGGCATCGCCGGCTTCAGCTTTGGCCCCTTCGGCGTCTACGGCAAGGCCGGCATGGCGGACTGGGACGCCGACCGCAGCGGCAATGGCCTGAACAAGGACTATTCCGGCACCGACCCGGTATTCGGGCTGGGCGCCCGGGTGCAGCTGTTCGATGTGACCGGGCGTCTGGAGGTCGAGCGCATCGATGCCGACGAGATCGGGCACGTCGATAGCCTGACCGGCAGCGTGGTCTATACCTTCTAGCCTGGTGGGTGCGACTCAGGTACCGGTTTCCATCAGGTGCGTTCTACCCCGCAGGGCCGACGCCAAAGCGTCGGCCCTGCGCTGTTTTGTCGTCACGTATCGGCCGTTGGTACTAGTCGATTGACGATTTTTCGTCGGTTCAGAGGACGTTCTGCACAAAACGTGATGTAGGTCATGCTGATTGTGTTGTAAGTGATTACGCACACAAAGGTCAGTCAAAGGGGGTAGGGGAGGAGCAGTATAGAGTATGAATATCTTCCTGCTCGGTGCTCCCCATGCTCACGCTGCCCCACCGGTTCCCACGGCTGCCCGCCCTGTCGACGGAACCTCGCCGCATTTGTCGATGGATGGCGCTTCTCGTGCTGGCCCTGCTGGCGCTGGTCAGCTTGGTGCCCCATGGCGTGCCCGTCGACCTGGCTATCTGGGCCGGGGTACTCAATGCCATGCTGTTGCCGAGCATGGATCTGGTGCTGGGTGTATTGCTCGAGGGGCTTCGCCCGCTGCTGACCTCCCTTGAGCGTCCGTGGACGCGCCTCCTGCTTGTCGTTTTGGTTGCCGCCGCGATGTGGTGCTTCGCCATCTTTCTGCTGCCGCTGGCGCTGGCCTGCCGTCATCTGCGCGGCCATGGAGCAGCGCAAGACTACTGAGATGGCCGTCAGACCGTTACCATGATGGCAACGCATCGACGCCATCGAGGAATCCCATGACGACAACGCCCTTCGACCAGGCCCAGGCAAGGCTCGACGCCCTGCATGCCGAGGACCCTCGCCGCGTGGAGGTGGGCGGGGCGTCACAGCCCCAGGAGCTGTGGCACGCTGGGCGCATGAGCGCCTGGCTCGAGCGACTCGATCCCGAAGCACCGGAGCTGGTGCAGCTTGCCGTGCACAACCAGCACCTGAAACGCTGGGAGGTGCCGCGCAGTGACTATGAAGAGGGCCGCATCGGCTATTTGACCTGGCGACGTGACCAGGGCAAGCGCGCCGGCCAACTGGCGGCGGAGGTGATGCGCACCTGCGGCTACAGCGACGCTGACGCCGAGGAGGTGGCGCGGATGATCCGCAAGCAGGGACTGGGGCGCAACCCCGGCACCCAGGCGGTGGAAGACTGCGCCTGCCTGGTGTTCCTCGAGAACTACTTCGCCGACTTCTCGCGTCAGGTCGATCACGACCACCTGATCCGCATCGTCCAGATGACCTGGAAGAAGATGTCCCCCGCCGCCCACCAGCTCGCATTGGGCCTGCCCATGAGCGACGAGGCCCGTGCCATCGTCGAGGAAGCGCTGGGGTAGGCAGGGTTGCAAGTGGGCTGCTCAAGCAGCTGGGGGGCGCGAAAGCCTGGGAAGGGCGCCAGTACCAGGGGCTTACCGATTGAATGGGCGCCTGGCTGTCTGGAGGCCGCGACTCTGTTGATATGGCTGATGTGTTGTCGCCAGAATCCACGAGGCGAGAGGTGGCCGAGGGCTCGGGCTCTGTGAGCGTGAAGGAAGATCGAAGGCTAGGCTCTGTCCGAAAAGTCGGCGAGCGAAGGTTAGACAAGGCAAAAATCGGTGAGACAGCGCAGTTTACGGGGTGTAAATGAGCATGTTGATTCGACTTTTAACGCCGTATTACCGAGCGCAGGCACTTTTCAGACAAGCCTTAGCGGTATCGCCAGCGAATCAGTAGCAGGCTCACGCCGAAAACGACGGCGGGCATGAGCCCCAGGACAATGATGGCGGCATTGTGACTCATGAGCTGCCTCCTTTGACGGCATCTTCGGCCGCGCGCAGATGGCCGAGGTAAGTGGCAATCCCCGCCAGGGTTACTGTGGCCAGGCCTATAGCCAATAGTAACAGCCCCACCGGGGCGTGCCTGTTGATCGTGGCGCCTATGGTCAGGCCGACGTACAACTATCGCCTCGGGGGAAGCGACACCTCTCATACTATCCCGGTTGAGTGACATACAAGCGATGCACCTGTGCAGCCCAGCGCCCGGGCGGGGGTACTGGGCCCTCGCCCCGGGACTCGTGTGGAAAAGACAAGGGGGCGAGCAACTTGGCCAACTTGGCGTTGTTCGCCGTGCTCCTTTCGCTGCCCTCTGTTCGCCGCGGGCGAGGGGACTCCTTCCTTTTGACTGGACACATTGTTCCACCGTACAACACGTCCATTACCTAGCCCTAGAACCCCTTGGCCTGCCCTCTGGGCCTTGCCGGGGTGGGCTTGTCGCAGCGCAGGAACTGGCCGTCACCGGCTTGGCCGCAGGGCTTGCCGTCGCGGGCGACGACCTGGCCCCGGCACAGCGCCATGACCACCCGCCCGGTCAGCTCCAGGCCTTCGTAGGGGGTGTAATCCACCGCATGGTGCAGATCGTCGTTGCGCACCGTGACCCGGGCCTCCGGGTCCCATAGGGTCAGGTCGGCGTCGCTGCCCACGGCGATGGTGCCCTTGCGCGGATAAAGGCCGTAGATCTTGGCCGGGTTGGTGGCGGTCAGCGCGACGAAGCGGGTGGCGTCGATGCGCTGCTTGACCACGCCCTCCGAGAAAAGGATCGCCAGGCGCGTCTCGAGCCCCGGGATGCCGTTGGGGATGCAGGAAAAACTCGCCTCCTCGCCATGCAGCTTCTTGCCCTTGTCGTCCTCGTAGCGGAAGGGCGCATGGTCCGACGAGAACACCTGGAAAACACCGCTTTCCAGCGCCTCCCACACCGCCTGCTGGGCCGCCGGGTCCCGGGGCGGTGGGCTGCACACGCACTTGGCGCCTTCGAAGCCGTCCTGGTCCAGGTCATCGGCGGTCAGCATCAGGTACTGGGGGCAGGTTTCGCCGTAGACCCGCAGGCCACGGCTCTGGGCCCAGCGGATCTGCTCGATCGCCTGGGGGCCGGAAACGTGGACGATCAGCAGCGGTACGTCGATCAGCTCGGCCAGCGAGATCGCGCGGTGGGTGGCCTCGCGTTCGGCGATGGAGGAGTGGGCCTCGGCGTGGTAGCGCGGGGCGGTGTGGCCTTGAGCTTCCAGCAGTTCGGTCAGGTAGGCGATGCAGTCGGCGTTTTCGGCGTGGACCATGACCATGGCGCCCTCGCGGCGGGCCAGCGCCAGCACCTCGAGCACCTCTCGGTCGTTGAGCTTCAGGTCGTCGTAGGTCAGGTAGATCTTGAACGAGCTGTAACCCTCCTCGATCAGCGCCGGCAGCTCCTCG
Source organism: Halomonas sp. OfavH-34-E (assembly GCF_024124525.1). Lineage (NCBI taxonomy): Bacteria > Pseudomonadati > Pseudomonadota > Gammaproteobacteria > Oceanospirillales > Halomonadaceae > Halomonas > Halomonas sp. OfavH-34-E. The sequence goes on from NZ_JAMXRY010000020.1 coordinate 14,418, forward strand.
CGCAGCACCGTCTGGTTGGGGTCGGTGACGATCATGTGAAAGGCGTAGTCGATCATCGCCTTGCCGTCGCTCTCGCGGTGGTAGTCCTCCACCGCCGCGCGCAGTGACTGTCCCTTGAACTGGGCCGCGAAGGGAATCACCGTGGTGGTGCCACCGGCCGCCGCCGAGCGGGTACCGCTGGCGAAGTCATCTGCCATCACCGCGCCGTCACCCAGCGGCTGGGCCAGGTGGCAGTGGGCGTCGATGCCGCCGGGCATCACCCACAGGCCGCTGGCGTCGATGGTCTCGCCGACTGGGCCTGCACCCTCGGCGAGTCCTTCGCCGAGGGCGACGATACGCCCGTCGCGAATGCCGATATCGGCGACAAAGCGGTCGGCGGCGGTGATCACGGTGGCGTTGGTGATCAGAGTATCGAGGCGTTGCATCTTGCTCTCCAGAGACCGGCTCGCGCCGGAGTTATTCATTGTTGTTCAGGTGCTTGGTGCCAAGGCGTAGCGGATATCGCCGATCATCCCATCACCCCCGGCAGCCACAGCACGATGGCAGGCCATGCGGTGATCAGGGCGACGAAGGCGAGCATCACCGCGAGGAAGGGCAGGCTGCCGATCATCACGTCGACGATCGAGCCGCGTCCGCGCACCCCCTGCACCACGTAGAGGTTCATGCCGATGGGCGGGGTGATCAACGAGATTTCCATCATGATCACCAGAAATACGCCGAACCACACCGGATCGAAGCCGAACTGCACCACCATGGGCACCACGATGGGTACGGTAGCGATCATCATCGACAGGGTCTCGAGAAAGCAGCCCAGCACCAGGTAGAACACCACCAGTGCGAGGATCAGCCCCAGCGGCGACAGTCCCAGTTCCGAGACCCACTGGGTCAGGGCGAAGGGGATGCCGAGAATGCCGACGATATAGTTGAGAAAGAACGCCGCAGAGATGATCAGCATGATCATGGCGGTGGTACGTGCCATGGACAGAAAGCACTCGTGAAGCATGGCGATGGTCAGCTTGCGGTTGAGCGCCGCGAGCAGCAGTGCTGCCACCACCCCCAGGGCGGCGGCCTCGGTGGGGGTCGCCCAGCCGCTGTAGATGCTGCCGATGACGATGGCGAAGACGAACGCCGGCGGCAGCAGATCGACCAGCGAGCGCAGACGTTGGGCCAGCGGCACGCGCGGCTCGCGCTCGCCGGCGACCCCGGGGCGCAGCAGGCTCATGCCCATGATCACCAGCATGAAGGTGGCAGCCAGGGCAAGCCCGGGTACGATACCGGCGATAAACAGGGCGCCGATGGAGGTGTTGGTGATCGCCCCGTAGATGATCATGTTGATGCTGGGTGGAATCAGGATGCCGAGCGTCGCCCCGGCGGCCAGGGTGCCCAGCGCCAGGCGCTCGCTGTAGCCGCGTTCAGCGAAGGCCGGCAGGGCCACGGTGCCGATGGTGGCGGCGGTGGCCACCGACGAGCCGGACATGGCGGCGAACACCGATGAGGCGCCGATGTTGGTGTGCAGCAGACCGCCAGGCAGGCGGTTGAGCCACACCGACAGCGCCGAGTACATGCGCTCGGTGATGCCGGCCCGCAGCAGCAGCTCGCCGAGCAGGATAAACAGCGGAATGGCGGTCAGGATGAAGTCGTTGAGGGTGCCCCACAACAGGTCGCCGAAGGAGAACAGCAGCGGCGTGCCCAGGTAGAGCATGGCGCCGAGGGCGGCGGTGGTGAAGATGGCCACCGCCACATGGATGCCCAGCGCCATCATGGAAATCATCAGGGCAAAGCCCAGCAGTACCTCGGTGACGGAGATCATGGTGTCTTCTCCCGGCCGGCTATCTGGCCATCCGCCGAATGGCCAGGCGTGGCAGCCTCCGCTGCAACATAGTGGCGGCGTGCCTCGTCGAGCTCGTCATCGGCGCTGAGCGGGTCGCAGCCGGCGTTGAGCGCGCCGACCTGGCCGCGCGCCAGCTGGACGCCGGCCCGGACGGCGGCTCGCAGGGTGACGATGGCGAACACCGACAGCCCGATCAGCCACAGCGACTGGGGGATCCACAGCGGGGTCTGCAGCGGGGTGCTGGCCAGGCTGGAGAATTCCAGGGTCTCGCCCAGGGTCGCGCCCGCCCGCCACAGCATAAACAGCGAAAACACGCACAACAGCACCAGCGCCACCAGGTTGAGCAGGGCGCGCAGCCGGGGCGGCAGTCGCGTCAGCAGGACGTCGACCCGGGTATGGGCGCGCTGGGTCAGGGCGAAGGCGAAGCTGAAGGCGACACCGATAGCCAGCACATAGCCACCGATCTCGTCGACCCCCTGCAGCGAGAAGGCGAAGAACTTGCGCGCCAGCACCTCGAAGGTGATCAGCGCAGACAGCAACAGCGCGCCGTAGCCGGCGGCCAGAGCGGCACCGCGGGACAGACGGGCAAGTCCCCGGTCGAGCCGGGAGTCCGGTGATACAGCCATCGATGCGGCAGCGGATGCAGCGCCGGGCGATCTGGCGTCGGGTGGCGAATGCGCACCGGAGGGACGGGAATCGGACATCGGGATGCTCCTGGGGTCGGGGCCGCCGCATTGGCGGCCCCTGGTCGTGGGCGACAGGGTCGATCAGCCGCCGCTCAGGGCGCGCTGGCGCTCAGGCCGGTGACCTCGCCGACGCTTGCGTTCCACAGCGCGGTGCACTCGGGGTAGCGGGCGTCGCAGGTCTCCGCCCACACCGGCAGCACCGCCTCGGAGGTGATCTGCTCGATGCGCGCGCGGGAGTCCTCGTCGATGTCCACCAGGGTCATGTCGTAGGCGGTGTGGTTCTCGCAGCTCGGCTGACCGGTATTGCAGGCGATGGCGTCGTCGTTGACGGTGTAGGCCAGGTCCCACATCTGGTCCTCGAGGCGGGCGAAGGCTTCGCTCAGCGACGCCTGCTGCTCGGCGTCGAAGCCGTTCCAGGTGTCCAGGTTCATGAAGTGGCCCTGCACCGAGTAGGACAGCGGCAGCGGCACGAAGTGATCGGTCACCTCCGGCCACTTGCCGTTACTACCGGCCGACGGTGCGGTCACTCCGCAGTCGGCGACGCCGCGCTGCAGCGCCAGGTAGACCTCGCTGAACTGCAGCGTCACCGGCACCGCGCCGAGTCCTTCCACCAGCCGTGACATGGACGGCGTGAACACCCTCACCTTCTTGCCCGCCAGGTCGTCGGCACCGTTGATGTCACCGTTGCAGAACATCATCTGCGGGCCGAATGGCCACAGCGTCATCAGCTTGGCGTTGAAGCGTTCCTGCAGGCGGGCGTCGAAGTCGGCGCGGAAGGCGTCCACCGCCTCGCGCTGCTGGTCCAGGTCGGCGGTGACCCCGGCCAGATCGATGCCCTCGAAGAACGGCTCGTCGCGGGAGGCCATACCGATCTGCACCGACATCACGTCGAAGGCACCGGAGCGTATGTTGCGCAGGGCGTCCGCGGCTTCCACGCCGATGGCGTCCATCGGGTTGTAGCTCACCGCCAGGTCGTCACGGGCATCGAGCTCGGCGAAGAAGGGCCGCTCCACGTTGTCCACGTGAAGCTTGTTGCCGGAGAAATTGCCGGCCACTCGCAGCAGGGTTTCGGCCTGGGCCTGGCTGGTGGCCACCAGCAGGGGGGCGGCGATCAGGGCGCCTAGGGTAAGCCGGCGGGTCGTCGTCACGAGGGTGGGAGTCGTCATGGGAGAACCTCATCTTGTTGTTGGTGGTTGTTGCAGGTGCTGATGTTGCTATTGCTGTTTCTGTGGAGAGGGGCGGGGGAGTGTCAGCCGAGCCGAGGGTCGTGAAACAGCTGGCCCCAGCCGTTGATGGCGCTCGGGTCCTGGCCTGCCAGCAGCAGGCTCTTCCACACGGTGACGCTGACCGAGTCGTAGATGGGGATGCCGAGCTCTCGCTCCAGCTCCTCGACGATGCCGGCCCCGCGCAGGTTGGTGCACAGGATGGTGATCGCCTCCGGCTCGGCTCGGGCGACCTCGCGGACCATCTCGGCCAGGGTCCGCTCATCGTATTCGGAGAACGAGAAGTTGCCGCGGTCGTTGAGGTGGCGCTCGGCCACCACCTCGACTCCTTCACGCCGGTAGTTGTCGACGATGGCGGTCTGGATGTCGTCAAGGTATGGGGTGACCAGCCCTAGACGCTTGACCCCGGTGCGCTCGAGCACCTCGTTGAGCGCCAGCACGCTGCTGGTCGCCGGTATGCCGGTGGCTTCGGTGATGGCGGCGCACAGGCGGCGGTCGGCGTCGAACCCGAGCCAGCTCGAGGAGGTGCCATTCCAGGCGATCACGTCCATGCGGGCATCGCTGAGCAGGCGGGCGGCGTCAAGCTGTGGTGCGGGGTCGAACTGGGCCAGGGCCGCCTCGCTCAGCGAGATTTCCTTGACCGTGAAGCGCTGAAAGTGGGCACTGACCGCTGGCATGAGGTCCCGCAGGATGGCGCTGGTGTAGGGCTCCAGCACGGTGTTCGACGAGGGGGTCAGCATTCCGAGAAGGGTGCGTTGCATGGGCGTGGCGATCCTGTGCAAGGTCGTGTTGTTGTTGTGTGTGGCGCGCCCCGGAGGCGGATCGGCGGTGGCCGGTCTTGCCTGTGGCGCGCTACACTGAATCTTGAAAGAAATTCGGAATTCCAAATTTCTACGACCTTTTCAGCATTGCATAACGTCGAGTTTTTGCAAGTACACTGCATCAATCGCCGTGACATCTTGCTGTGAAGGCGGCAGTGAATACCTGGCGACCGTCGTGGAATCCGCGCCTTGGGATCTTCGATGGAGTGTGGAAACAACTTTGATTTCAGCGCTTTGTTGAGTGCTGGTGGTCGATGGTCGGCGTGCTGAGCACTGGGTGCCCGCTCCAGGGCGCTGTGGGCTGAAGCGACGCCCCAGTCCTCCGCAAGCAGCCAGCATGAGCACCCAGGAGCACCGAGGAGCAAAAGGAGCCGCCATGAACGAGTCCCTGGATCAGGACGTGCTGTCACCGCCTCGCCCGGCGCCGCTCAAGCGCTCGAGCCTTTACGAGGCGGTGGCCGAGCGCCTGCGCGAAATGGTACTGGAAGGAGAGCTGGCCCCCGGCAGCCGGATCGCGGAAAAACCGCTGTGCGAGGCCTTTGGGGTGTCGCCGACGCCCCTGCGCCAGGCGCTCAAGGTGCTGGCCAGCGAAGGCCTGGTCGAGATGCTGCCCCATCGTGGAGCCCGGGTGACCAGGGTGGATCGTGACGAGGTACGTGATCTGTTCGAGGTCATGGCGGCACTGGAATCGCTGGCGGGCAACCTGCTGGCGGTGCGCGCCTCCGATGCCGACATCGCCGAGATCCGCCGGCTCCATGACGAGATGATGGGTTATTTCGCGGACAATCAGCGCAAGCGCTACTTTGCCCTCAATCAACGCATTCACCAGCGTCTGGCGGACCTGTCCGGCAATCGGGTGCTGAAGGACCTGGAGCAATCGCTGACGTTGCGTATCACCCGGGCGCGCTACATGGCCAACCTGGACGCCAGTCGCTGGGAGGAGTCCGCTCGCGAGCACAGCTACTTCGTCGAGGCGCTTGAGGCGCGGGACGCCCAGGCGCTGTCCGAGGCCCTGAGCCTGCATATGCGCAAGACCGGCCAGGCCGTGCTGCAGGGGCTGCCCGACAACGCTGGCGACGACTGACCGCGAGCGTTGCCTGGCGCGGGGCCGCAGGTGCTGGCCGCGCCGTCCCCGGAACCCTTTCTGCCGAACCTTTTCTCCCGAACGCTTTCTCCCAAACCTTTGCCCTCGAGCCCCTTTTCCCAGGGCTCTTTTCCCTTCGAGCCTCCCCTCAAGCCCTGCACCAAGGGGCTTGGGCCCACTGCTCCTTGCTACCGGACACTCCCCGCCGTGCACGGCTTGCCACCCATGGTTCGACACCCACGGCTCGGCGCCCGGAAGATCTCCTGTCGCATGGCCCCCCTCATGTCATGAGTCGCTTCTTGCTGGATTTGAAAATAGCAACTATCTGAAAAATAGAGTGTTTAAAAAAAATAGTATTCAAGATTTGGAATTCTTGAGTGTGTTCGACTAAGGTCAAAGCAGGTGGGCTCGCTTGAGCGTTCCATCACCGATTCCTTACCCAATACCAACAACAAGGATTGCGACATGACGACTCCCTCCCGTCTTTCCCTGCTGGGTGCCGGCGCGCTGGCCCTGGGTCTTTGCACACCGCTGCTGGCCCAGGCCGAAGACCTGCGCTTTGGCGGCAACTTCACCGATGATCACTCCAGCAGTCGCGCCATGGCGCGCTTCGCCGAGACCCTGGCGGAGCAGAGCGATGGCGATCTGACAGCCCAGCTGTTCCCCAACATGCAGCTTGGCGGCGCCGGCGAGAATCTCGATCAGGTCAGTTCCGGCGCCATCATGGGCAGCTGGATCGGCATCTCCTACCTGTCGCGTACCGTGCCGGAACTCGAGGCGCTGAGCCTGCCGTTCGCCTTCGACAGCCGCGAGGACGCCTTTGCGCTGATCGACGGCGAGGTCGGCGAGCTGCTCGACGAGAAGCTCGCCGAGGCCGGGTTCGTGGCGCTGGGCTACATGGAGCTTGGCTTCCGCCACGTCACCAACGCCGAGCGGCCGCTTGAGTCGATCGAGGACTTTCAGGGCCTGAAGATCCGCCTGCAGCCCAACCAGACCCACCTGGACACCTTCCGCGCCATCGGTGCCAATCCGGTGTCGATGGACATCAAGGAGGTCTACGGCGCGCTGCAGCAGGGGGTACTCGATGGTCAGGAGAACCCCTACAGCATCATCGAGACCAAGCGTCTGGACGAGGTGCAGCCGTACCTGTCCGATACCGGCCACTTCTACGACTACATCGTGGTGGTCGCCAATCGCGACAAGTTCGAAGACCTGAGCGACGACCAGCGTGCCACCCTGATGGCGGCCATGGACGAGGCGGTGGCCTGGCAGCGTGAGACCGCGGCGGCCGAGGATACCCAGGCCCGCGATACCCTGATCGAGCGCGGCATGCAGTTCACCCCGATCAGCGACGAGACCCGCGCGGCCCTGCGCGAGGCCAGCCAGAGCGTAGTGGATGATCTGCGCGAAAAGCTCGGCGCTGAGCTGGTCGACAAGGTGCTCGAGGAGCTGGGGGCATGACACGGGCCTGGCAACGCCTGGAGGCCCACGCGGGCCATCCGGTTCGGCGCCATTTCCTGCATCTGCTGGCGTGGCTGGACCGTGGCTCCTACTACGCCATCCTGCTGGCCATGGGCCTGATGACGGTGCTGGTGTGCGCCCAGGTGGTGGCACGCTACCTGCTCGGCACCAGTATCGACTCCGCCGATGAGCTGTCCCGGTTGTGCTTTGTGTGGGCGATCTTTCTGGCCATTCCCCACGGTATCAAGAGTGGCATCCACGTCGGTATCGATGCCCTTGTCAGCCACTTGCCCGCCGGCGCCCAGCGCCGGCTGGCCCAGCTGATGGCGGCGTTGGGGGTGGTACTGATGGTGATCCTGGGGGTGGTGGGAACCGGTGCGGTGATCGACAAGTGGCCGCAGCTTATGCCAACCATGCCGATCACCGCGGCGGTGTTCTATATCGCGGTGCTGATCTCGGCGATCCACTGTGCGCTGCATCTGATCGCCCAGTGCCTGGAGCTTGAGCCGCTGCCTTCCGCCCCGGTTGGACCCGACTCAGGCCATGACCGCGGTGAGGAGGTGCGCCCATGACCCTGGCGATTATTCTGAGCTTTGCGGTACTGGCGCTTCTGCGTATGCCGCTGGCCTTTGCCCTGGGCCTTGCCTCGCTGGTGGGGCTGGTCGTTGGCGGCATGGACCTGGCGGTGCTGCCCCAGCGCATGATGCACTCGGTGGACAGCTTTCCACTGATGGCGATTCCGCTGTTCATGCTGGCCGGCGAGTTGATGGTGGCGGCAGGGATCCTTCAGCGCCTGGTCGACTTCGCCAACTCGCTGATCGGCCGCGTCCACGGCGGGCTCGCCCACGTGGCGATCGTCGCCGGGATGGTGCTGGCGGCGGTCAGCGGGGCGGCGGTGGCCAGTGCCAGCGCCCTGGGCAGTTCGCTGGTGCCGTCCATGCGTCAGCAGTACGACACCGGCTACAGCAGCGCGGTGGTTGCCTCGGCGGCCAACCTGGGGGCGATCATCCCGCCCAGCAACGCGATGATCGTCTACGCCTTGATGGCCGGCTCCAGCGTCTCGGTAGGCGGGCTGTTCATGGCGGGTATCGTGCCGGGACTGGTGCTGGCGCTGGGCTTCATGGGCCTGGCCAGCTTCCTGTCGATGCGCCGTGGCTATCCGCTGGCCGGCGGAGTCATCGGGCTGCGCCACGTGCTGGTGCAGACCTGGCGGGCGCTGCCCATTCTGCTGATGCCGATCGTCGTGGTCGGCGGCATCGTCGCTGGTGCCTTCACCCCGACGGAGGGGGCCGGCATCGCCGTGCTCTACGCGCTGGTGATCGGCTTCTTCGTCACCCGCCAGCTACGCCTGTCGCACCTGCCGCGGGCGATGTTCAACGCCGCGGTCACCGCCGCCATGGTGGGGGCGCTGATCGCCTTCGCCTCGACCATGACCTTTGCCTTCACCATCGATCTGGTGCCGATGCGTCTGACCAGCGCCCTGCAGGGGCTGACCAGCGACCCGCTGATGTTCCTGCTGCTGGTGATGGGGCTGTTGATCCTGGTCGGCATGTTCGTCGAGTCCAACGCCGCCTACATCATGCTGGTGCCTCTGCTGGCGCCGATCGCGCTGTCCTACGGCATCGATCCGCTGCTGTTCGGCTTTCTGTTCGTGATGAACCTGGTGGTGGGCATGATGACGCCGCCGGTGGGGGTGCTGCTGTTCGTGATGTGCGGCATCTCCAATATCAGCCTGAACGAGCTGATGAAGAGCGCCTGGCCCTTCATCGTCTTCCAGTACGTGGTGCTGGTGGCGTGTATCGCCTTCCCCTCGCTGGTCACCTGGCTGCCGCGGGCACTGGGGTACTGAATGATCGAGGTACTGACGTCTGAGGTACTGACGACTGAAGTACGGCATCGACCGAACGACAAGCTACGAAAAGGCCGAGGTGTCGCATCCGGCGCCTCGAACCGGCCCACCACAAAGAGACTGCCATGAAGCTTCTGGTCATCAATCCCAATATTTCAGACGACGTCAGTGCGCTGATCGAGCGTGAAGCACGGGCAAGCCTGCGCCCGGGCAGCGAGCTGAGCATCGCCACCGCGCCCTTCGGTGTGGCCTACATCGAGACCCGCGCCGAGGCGCTGATCGGCGGCTATGCGACCCTGGGTCTCGCCGCCGAGCGCTACCCCGGCCACGACGCTGTGGTGGTGGCCGCCTTCGGCGATCCCGGTCTGCCCGCGTTGCGCGAGGCCCTGCCGATCCCGGTGGTGGGGCTGACCGAAGCGGCGCTGATGAGCGCCTGTCAGTACGGCGGGCGTTTCTCGATCATCGCCATCTCCCAGCGCATCCAGGCCTGGTACCGCGAAACCGTGGACAGCTACGGCCTGGGCTCGCGGCTGGCCAGTATCCGCGCCCTGGACGAACCCCTGGCCGCCATCGGCAGCGTGCAGCAGGACCAGGGCGGGCGCCTGATCGAGCTGGCCGAACAGGCGGTCAGAGAGGACGGCGCCGACGTGCTGATCCTGGCCGGGGCCCCGCTGGCGGGGTTGGCCCGCCAGGTCGCCGCCGAGCTGCCGGTGCCGGCGCTGGACGGCGTGACCTGCGCCATCACCCAGGCCCAGGCGCTGGTCGATCTCGGTCGCGCCAAGGCCACCGTCGGCAGCTACGCCGCGCCCCCCGACAAGCCGCACAAGGGCTTGAGCAGGGAGCTGGCAACGCTGATCGGCCGGCGCTGACCTCTCGTCTCCGGGCCAGCCCCGTCGCTATACTTGGACGCTGGCCCTATCCTTGTTCCTTTCCCTCACCGGTCGCTGGATCCTGCCCATGACGTCGACAACCGACGACGCCACCGTCGCTTCACCCTCCGATAGAGGCGCGCGTCAGCGAGCGCCTCACCGCCGCCGTATCCAGGCGCCGTCCCTGGCCGATGAAGCCTACGACCTGCTCAAGGGGCTGATCGTCCACGGTGAGCTGGCCCCTGGGGAGCGTCTGCTGGAGCCGGCTCTGTGTCGGCGTCTGGGCATCTCGCGCACACCCCTGCGCGATGCCTTGAACCAACTGGCGGGCGAAGGCCTGGTGACCCTGCGGCGCAATCGCAACGCCCTGGTCACCCTGCTTGATGGTGACGAGCTGCGTCATCTGTTCGAGGTCGAGGCCGGGCTCGAGGCCATGGCGGTGGAACTGGCGGCCGGGCGCATGACAGAGACCGAGCTCAAGCGGCTGGCCTCACTGCAGACCCGCCTGGAAAAGCAGCACGCCAAGGGCGATCGCGACGGCTACTTCGCCACCAATACCCGTATCCACGCGCTGCTGGTCGAGGCGGCGCGCAATCCGGTGCTGGTGGAAACCCACCAGCGCCTGCTGGGTCGGTTGGAGCGGGCGCGCTATCTGGCGCTGAATCGCCTCGGCCGCTGGCAGGAGTCCACCGATGAGCATCGCGCCATCCTCGATGCCTTGATCGCCAGGGACGCCGACCTTGCCCGCCGCCACATGCACGAACACGTCATGCACACCGGTGTCGCCATCAGCGCATTGCTGACACGCTGAGTCCTGCGATAGACACGGCGACGGTTGCCTGCTTCTTCTGGTCGCTGAACAGAGATGATCAGGACGAGCCTTGACAGGCCATCCAAACACGACCATATTGCAAACGTTAATGATTCTCATTGTTTTGGGCTATCAGCGTCTGCAGGAGGCCGTCATGTCCTATCGCATCAAGACCGCGCTTCACGGAGCCAACCCGACCCTCGAGATCTTCGACGTCAGCTCGGGCTCCATGCGCATGGCCTGGGAGTACCCGAAGGAGGTGGGCAGCGAAGAGAAGGATCCCGAGCTTGCCTCGCTGCGCCGAGAGGAGGCGATCCACGAGCTGTTTCGGCGGCTGTTTCTGCTGACCACCGAACAGTACCTGAAAGGCGAACTCGGCAGGGACGGAAGCGAGGCGTCAGGGTCACACGGCGGTGGGCACAAGGCGCATTGAATGGGTGGTCTGGCAGGGCTTGCCGTGGCGTAGCCACAGCACCTTGTCGGTCAGGTCCATGACCACGCTGAACAGCGTTTCCATCCGCTCGGCTTCAGCGACGCTCGGGTCGAAGTGGCGACACAGGCTGTCCTCGCCGGGGGTATGATCGCCGAGCAGATCGAACAACCGCTCGGCGTCGAGGGTGGCGCTCTCGTTGGGGGCTGTGCTCGCTGTACCCCGTTCTGTCCCCCTCTCATCCGCACCCGAGCCATCCATACCCAGGTCGTCGAGCAGTTGCTCGACCAGCGCGTCGAGACGACTCAGGCGGGACCAGGAGTCCGGCTTGGGGAAGTCCTCGACCCAGTGGGTGGCGGTGTCACTGACCAGGTGATTGGTATGGGTGACGACCCCGCGAGCCGATGCGATGGTTCCCGGTTGCCCGGGGTGAACCTCGAGCCCTTCCGCCTGGCCGCTGCCGTCGGCCAGCAGGAAGTGGGCGGGTGCACAGACACCGTCGTGGGCGATCTGCCGGGCGGCGTCGAGGGTCTCGCACTCGAGCATGGCGCGCAGGGCGATATGGATCGGCAGACCCTCGCCACAGGTCGCCGAGCGGATGGCATTGAGTCCGACTCCGACGCCATTGGCGTTGAGTCCTATCTTGCCGACCATGCCGGCCTCGCCCACGCTGATCAACGGCGGCGCACCGGGAGCCTGGATCTCGAGGATCACCAGATGGTCGAGTTGGTCGGCGCGCCAGTCCCAGTTCTGGGCGAGCCACTGGCGGCCGGCGTGATAGAGCGAAAAGGCCGAGCAGCCACCGCCGGCGCGGGTCAGCGACACCTCGCTGCGACAGTTGAGGGTAAGCACGTCGGCCAGATCACCGCCGATGCCCTGGGCGATGCCGTCTAGCTCCTCGAGGATGGCCGGGTAGCGCCGCTCGATCATCGGCAGGAAGCGTTCGGCGTCGCGTCGCGCCTCGTGCCAGTGCAGGCCCGCCAGGTCATGAAACAGTCGGTCGTAGACGTCGATGCTGGCAAGGATCGCCTCACGGTGCTGACTGCCGTGGGCACGACCGATGTCGAGGCGGCTGCCGGAGAGCCTGGTGGGTGTCAACGACGAGCAGGAGGGGGTGGGAGAGGACGTGGAGGGGGTCATGAAGTGCTCCCTGCGATCGAAGCGGCTGGCGCCGGGTCGCTGACATGGGTGGATATTCCCTCAGCGTAGCAGTTCTGCGCTTGGCATGGCGTCGTAGAGATGGCCATCGAGGTGTCTTGGATGAATTTTAATATATTGATATCGTTCAGTTTTTACACGATTCGCTACCCTTCTCGACAATTCCTGGCGAGACTCCCACAGAGCGTTTCACTTTATTAGTCTGCGAAGTTGTATGCTGCCAGAGAGCCTTACCGGCCATCTCAGGAGACACAACATGAAGACCAGAAACGCGCTGCTCGTATTGGCCCTCTTGGCCCTGCCGTTGTCCGCTCAGGCAGGTGTTGTCGACGGCAAGATTGCCAAGCTGGCTGAGCCGCTGGCCCCTGCAGAAGGGCCCTGCGCCAATCATCACACCACTTACTGCGCGGCTGAACACGCTGGTGCCACGCAGGATGCCGACTTCGACGCCCGCGAGACGGCAAGCCAGGAGCAACAGGGCCACAGCTGAAAGCGATGATGCTGGCGGAACCCTGAACGACGATGCCCCGGCCAACTGGCCGGGGCATCGTCGTCTGGCAGGGGCTCGGGGGGCTGGTCAGGTCTTGTTGGCGGCGTTGTAGACGTTCTCGTCGAGTTCGCCTTCGCTCTTGCCGACCAGGGTGGTGACCATCAGGTCTCCGGCCACGTTGACGCTGGTACGAGCCATGTCGAGGATGCGATCGACGCCGGCGACCACCGCCAGGGCTTCCAGCGGCAGGCCGATCTGGGCCATGACGATGGACAGCATCACCAGGCCTGCGCCCGGGACACCGGCGGTGCCGATGGACGCCAGGGTACCGGTGACGATGATCATGCCGTAGTCGGCCAGGCTCAGGTCGACGCCGATCAACTGAGCGATGAATACCGCCACCACCCCCTGATAGATGGCGGTGCCGTCCATGTTGATGGTGGCGCCCACCGGCAGCACGAAGCCGGCGACACCCTCGGACACGCCGAGGTTCTTCGTCGCGCAGCGCAGCGAGACCGGCAGGGTGCCGGACGAGGACGCCGACGAATAGGCCACCACCAGGGCATCGAGGATGCCCTGCAGGTAGCGCACCGGATTGAGACGACCGAGCAGCGACAGCAGACCGGAGTAGACCACCAGCACGTGGACGACGCTGGCCAGGTAGGCCACGCCGATCACCTTGACCAGGGGCAGCAGCACCTCGGCGCCGTAGCTGCCGGCGACGTGGGCGATCAGACCGAACACGCCGAAGGGCGCCAGCGCCATCACCAGGCTGGTCAGCTTGACCATGGCCTCGGCGAAGCTTTCGAACACCTTGACCACCGGCTCGCCCTTCTCGCCGATCAGGGTCAGCGAAACACCGAGGCCAATGGCGAACACGATGATCTGCAGGATATTGCCGCTGGCCAGGGCGTCCACCGGGTTCTGGGGCACCAGGCCGACCACGATCTGCACCAGGCTGGGGGCTTCCTTGGCCGCGTCTGGGTTGGCCTCGAAGGTCATGTCGAGGCCAACGCCAGGCTGAAACAGCCAGGAGGCGGCCAGGCCGATGGCGATGGCGAAGGCGGTGGTGACCAGATACAGCGCGATGGTCCGCGCGCCGATGCGGCCCATCTTCTGGGGGTCACGCATGGCGGTGATACCGACCACCAGGGTAGAGAACACCAGCGGCACGATCAGCATCTTGATGGCGCTGATGAAGATGTCACCGATGGGCTTGAACACGCTGGCGCTTTCGCCCATCAGGGTGCCGACGAGGACACCCAGGGCGAGGCCGACCAGGATCTTCTGCCATAGCGGGATACGGCGCCACAGGCCGGGGGAACGATCGGGGGTGGACATGGGGAGGCTCCAGAAGGACAGGGTGGATGGCCTGCCGTGCAAGGTGGGAAGACGCGATACCCATCGATAGCCAGCAAAATGTTCTCGTTGACTGCTATCGAATGGGCGATCGGCACGATGGAGGCGGATTCTACCGAATAATCTGCCTCGGTGTTTTCATCCGTTGCACACCTTCTGGTGCTCAGAGGCCACCTGGGCGCGGCTTCCAGGTGGCCGGGCTGTTGACGACGCTAGCGGTTCAGCCCTGATCCTGCTGTTCCAGGGCGCGCCGCAGCAGCTGGTGGAAGGCCGCCCAGGAGGCCTGGTCGGCCCGAGCCTGGTAGCGATCGCTGCCGAATACCGTGAAGGCGTGGGGAGCACCGGAGTAGACCTGGATCTCGTAGGGGGCGCCAGCCGCCTCCAGTTCCTCGGACAGCGCCGCCACCTGGTCCATGCCGATGGAGGCGTCGGCACCACCGTGGGCGACCAGGATCGGTGGCGTATCGGCGGAGTAGCCCTGGCCTTCCGGTGTGTCGAGGCCGCCGTGGAAGGTAGCGAAACCACGCACACCTTCGTCGGCGTTGGCGCGGGCCATCTCCAGCACCACGGCGCCACCGAAGCAGTAGCCCATCACCACGGTGTCTTCGCCGGCGCCCTGTTCACGGGCCTGGGTCAGCCCCGCCAGGGTCAGCCGGCGCATGCGTTCACGGTCATCGTAGAGCACCGCCATCTCGGCCTTGCGCGCGTCGATCTCCTCGGGGCGGTTGCCGGCGCCGTAGAGGTCCACGGCGAAGGCGTCGTAGCCCGCCTCGGCGAGCATGTCGGCACGCTTTCTTTCATAGTCGGTGAGGCCATCCCAGTCGTGGATGATCAGCACGCTGCCCTTGGAAGAGGACGCGGCGGGGGCGAAATAGCCCTGGAAGGCTTCACCGTCCACCTGGTAGTCAACGTTTTGTCCGGCCATGGCGCCGGCGCTGGCGAGAACAGAGCCGAGACCGATCAGGGCAGGGGCGAGCAGGGCGCAACGAGACATGGTGTGCTCCTTGGCGAGTGAGGGGCGTTGGCCCCGCCAGATGGCAGGGCCTGTGCTGAGTATAGAAGCCTGGCCACAGACGCCAGTCCTGAACCCCGTCTTGTTGCATCCAGCCGGCCTAGCGTTGGCGGCGGGGACTTGAGTTTTCCCCGGCGGCCTTCCAGATTGGGGGTATGAAGATCGAGTGGGCGAGCCGCGGCTGACCGCGCTCGTCTCGGCTTCATCTCAGGACAACCAGAGCGAGACCAACAATCATGAAAAAGCGCGTACTGGCGACCGCCGTGGCTGCAACCACCCTGGCGGTCGGCTCCATGGCCCACGCAGAGGTCAAGATCGGATTTCTCGGCGGCTTCACCGGGGGGATCGAGAGCCTGACGCCGCCGATCTACGACGGCGCCCAGCTGGCGGTTGACCATATCAACAACCAGGGTGGCATCCTCGATGGCCAGGACGTGGTGATGCCGACCGGCGACACCACCTGCGGCGACGCTTCGGCGGCGTCCAACGCGGCTGACCGCATGGTCAACACCGAGCAGGTCACCGCCATCGTTGGCGCGCTGTGTACCGGTGCCACCATCGCCGCGGCCAACAACGCGGCGATTCCGGGTGGCGTGACCATGGTGTCTCCGGCCTCCACGGCGCCGGCGGTCACCGACCTCGACGACAATGACCTGGTGTTCCGCACCGTGCCCTCCGATGCCTTCCAGGGCGAGATGCTGGCCAAGTTGCTGATCGACAAGGGCATCGAGGAAGTCGCCGTCACCTACGTCAACAACGACTACGGACGCGGCCTGTCCGACGCCTTCAGCTCGGCCTTCGAGGACGGCGGCGGCAGCGTGCTGGAAAACCTCGCCCACGAGGACAACCGCGCCGACTACCGCAGCGAACTCGGCACCCTGTCGGCCACCGGCGCCCAGACCCTGGTGGTACTCGCCTACGCCGACACCTCCGGCCAGACGGTGGTGCGCCAGGCCTACGAGAGCGGCATGTTCACCCAGTACGTGGGGGCCGACGGCATGGTCGGCGACAGCCTGGTCGAGGCCATCGGCGCCGACGTGCTCGACGGCATGATCGCCACCCGTCCGGGCAGCCCGGACCTTCCCGGCACCGAGATCTTCACTGAACTTGCCAACAACGCCGACATCGACCCCACCGCCGTATTCGCCGCCCAGGCCTACGATGCGGCCTTCCTGCTGGGGCTGGCCATCCAGCAGAACGGCAGTGCCGAGCGCGAGGGTGTGTCTGAGGCGCTGCGCAGCGTGTCCTCTCCCCCCGGTGAGGTCATCCTGCCCGGTGAGTGGGAGAAGGCGGTGGAGCTGATCGCGGCGGGGACCGAGATCAACTATGAAGGCGCTTCCGGTACCCAGGACTTCGACGACAACGGCGATGTGCCTGGTGTGGTACAGGAAATGGCCGTGGAAAACGGCACTTTTACCGGCAAGGGCTTTGTTGAATAGCCGCCATGACGTAAAGTAAGGCGAGTCGTCGACGGACGACAACGCATCCGGGCGGTCGCCTCCGCCCAATGACCGCGCCAATGCTCGCAACAGAGGCGCTCAAGGAAAGCCCCCGGCCATCTGGCTGGGGGCTTTATCGTTGGTAGGGGCCTGTCATTGGCGTCGAGCTGGCGATGTCGTGCGATATGGCCAGTGATGGGGCAAGAGGCGTGAGAGGCGGGCCCTGGCGACCCTGGGCCGCCAGGATGAGACCATCAGTGACGACGACCGGCGTCAGGCACTGTCCGCAGTAGCGGTGTCGACGGACACGCCTCAGTCATGGTGCTTGACCTTCTCCGGCAGCAGCCCCTTGGGGGCGACGCGCAGCACCACCGTGATCAACAGCCCGATGACGAATACCCTGGCCTGCAGGGCTCGGCTTTCCAGGTTGCTGGGTAGCTCCCAGCCGAAGCTGGCCTGGCCGAAGTGGGCGATCAACTCCATCACGTAGAGCGCCAGCGGCTCTGACATGATCCAGATGATGTACACCGCCACCGCGCCGAACAGGGTACCGAGGTTGTTGCCCGGCCCACCCAGGATGACCATCACCAGCACCAGGAAGGTGTGGTTGAGCGGCAGGTAGCCGTTGGGGTCGAAGATGCTGTTGAAGCTGCCGAGTGCCGCGCCGCCGAGGCCCATCAGCACGCAGCCCAGCACGAAGATCTCGAGCCGGCGGCGATTGATGTCCTTGCCCATGGCGGCAGACGACACCTCGTTGTCGCGAATCGCCCGGATCATGCGGCCCCAGGGGGCGTTGTAGGCTCGGTTGAGCAAAAAGAAGATGCCCAGGATCATCACCGCCGTCACCGACAGATAGAGCGCCCGCGCCAGGGTAAAGCCTACCTCGCCGGGATCGGGTACCGGCCACGGCAGCGGCGACACGGTGGCGGTGCCACGGGTCAGCCAGTCGGAGTTCTTGAGAAAGGCCTTGATGATCTCGGCGATGCCCAGGGTGGCGATGGCCAGATAGTCGCTGCGAAGCCCCAGGCAGACGTGGCCGATAAAGTAGCCGATACCGCCGGCCAGCGCTCCGCCGACCACCCAGCCGACCCACACCGGCAGGCCGAACCCGCCGATGAAGCCCATCTGGCTTTCGATGGCGTCGGTGACCTCGCGCAGTTCACTGATCACCACCATGTAGACGACGAGGCCGATCACCACGGTGATCAGGGTGCGCAGCCAGGACGGCACGCCCAGGCGAGTCATGCGCGACAGCGCGAATACCAGCGCGATACCGACGGCCAGATACCCCAGTACCTTGGCCAGCTCACCGGGCAGCGGGCTATCCCAGAAGGCCGGATTGACCGGCACGCTGAAGGTCATGGCGCAGAAGCCGCCGAGGGCGACGAAGCCCATGACGCCTGCGTTGAACTGGCCGGCGTAGCCCCACTGGATGGTCAGGCCCAGGGCCAGGATGGCGTAGCAGCTGGCTTCCACCAGCATGCGTGTCGAATAGGCCGAACCCATGGCCATGTAGACCGCGCCGACGGCGACGGCGAGGACCACCAAGAGGCTGAGTTCGCGCACCGGAAAGCGGCTCTGGGGCGCGGTGTTGGCGTCGTCGCGGCGATGAAAGTTGTTGGTCGTCATCAGATCACCTTGCCCTTGAAGATGCCGGTGGGGCGCCACACCAGGATGGCGACGAGGATGAAGAAGGGCACCACGATCTTGTACTCGGTGCCGACGAAGGCCAGGTTACTGGGCAGCTCGAGCCACTCGGGCAGGCTGTCGCTGAAGGGCCGCAGCAGCACCCGCCAGTTGAACACCGCCAGGGTCTCGGCGAAGCCCACCACGAAGCCGCCGGCGATGGCGCCGAAGGGGTGGCCAACACCGCCGACGATGGCGGCGGCGAAGATCGGCAGCAGCAGGTGGAAGCTCAAGTCCGGCTTGAACGTCACGTCCATCGACAGCAGGGTGCCAGCGATGGCGGCCAGGCCACCGACGATCACCCAGGTCACGGCGACGATGGTGTTGGTGTTGATGCCCGATGCCCGGGCCAGGTCCGGGTTGTCGGACATGGCGCGCATGGCCTTGCCGAGCCGGGTACGCGACAGAAACAGCTGCAGCCCGATCACCGCCACCAGGGTCAGCACGAACAGATAGATCTGCGGCTCGGTGATCACCACCGGCACCCGGGCGCCCTCGAAGGGCAGCGCCAGGCGGAAGATCTCCTTGCGGTCATCGACGTACAGGCTCTGGCCGCCGGTGCCCGAGAACAGCCGGATCAGGCCCTGCAGCATCAGGGTCACGCCGAGGGAGCCGATGACCATCACGATCGGCTTGACGCCGTGGGCGCGCAGCGGCTTGTAGAAGGCCTTGTCGATGCCCACCGCCAGCGCCGCCGTCAGCACCATGGCCAGCGGCAGCATGACGATGGCGGTGGGCACACCGATGACGTCGCCGGCATGGGGGAACAGCGTCGCCAGCAGCAGCACCATGAAGGCGCCGAAGGTCATCATGTCGGCGTGGGCGAAGTGGGCAAAGCGCATGATGCTGAAGACCAGCGTCACGCCCACCGCGCCGATGGCGTAGATCGACCCGGTGACGCTGCCGGCGATCAGCACGTTGTTGATGAAGAACACGAATTCGTTCAAGGCGATATCTCCGCGCTAGGACTCGGCGTCAGCCGCCGAGGAAGCTCTTGGCCACGTCAGGATCGGCAAGCAGCGCCTGCCCCGTGTCGGTGAAGCGGTTCTGGCCGGCGGCCAGCACGAAGCCCTTGTCGGCGATGGCCAGGGCCTGCTTGGCGTTCTGCTCCACCATCAGGATGCCGACGCCGGCGGCGTTGACCTCCTTGACCCGGTCGAAGATCTCGTACATGTACTTGGGCGACAGCCCTGCAGTCGGCTCGTCGAGCAGCAGTAGTTCGGGTTCGGCCATCAGCGCCCGGCCCATGGCCACCATCTGGCGCTGGCCACCGGACAGCTCGCCGGCAGGCTGATGACGCTTTTCGTGAAGGGGCGGGAAGAATTCGTAGACCTTGGACAGCATGCGTTTCATGTTTCCCGGCTTGAGGAAGGCCCCCATCTCGAGGTTTTCCTTGACCGTCAGGCTGGGAAAGACGTTGTGCTCCTGGGGCACGAAGCCCATGCCCAGTTCTACCAGGCGGTTGGTGGGCAGGTTCTGGATCGGTTCACCGCGCAGCAGGATATCGCCCTGGGTCACGTTCAACTGGCCGAAGATGGCCTTGAGCATGGTCGACTTGCCGGCGCCGTTGGGGCCGACGATGACGCCGATCTGGTCGGCCTCGATGGCCATGTCCACCCCGTTGAGGATGTTCATGCCGCCATAGCCGCCGTGCACCTCGCGTGCATCGAGTAGAGGCATAGTCCTGTTCTCTGCATAAGAGCGCCTGTCGCGCCCTGGTTGTTGTTATCGCCGCGCCTGCAACGGGAGGGGCCCCCGGGTGGCGCGGTGTCTGTTGCCGGGCCGCTGTCAGGCCGCGCCGGCGCCGAAATAGGCTTCGATGACCTCGGGGTTGTTCTGGATCTCCTCGATGGAGCCCTCGACCATCACCGAGCCCTGGGCCAGCACGATCACCGGATCGCACAGCCTGGCGATCATGTCCATGTCGTGCTCGATGACCAGGAAGGTGTAGCCGAACTCGCGGTTCATCCGTTCGATATTGCCGATCAGGTCTCCCAGCAGGGTGCGGTTGACCCCGGCGGCGATCTCGTCGAGCAGCACCACCCGAGCGTCGGTCATCATGGTGCGGCCGAGCTCCAGAAGCTTCTTCTGGCCACCGGAGAGGTTGCCTGCCAGCTCGTTGCGCACATGATTGAGGCCGATGAACTCGATCACCTCCTGGGCCCGGCGCTTGACCTCGGCCTCCTGTGCTCGCACCGCCTTCGGCGCGAACCAGGCCTTGGCCAGGGACTCCCCGGGCTGGTCCGGGGGCACCATCATCAGGTTTTCCAGGGCGGTGAGCTGGGAGAACTCGTGGGCGATCTGGAAGGTGCGCAACAGGCCCTTGTGAAACAGCTCGTTGGCCGGACGATTGGTGATGTCCTCGCCGTCCAGCAGGATCTGCCCGGAATCCAGCGGCAGGGCGCCTGCGATGATGTTGAACAGGGTCGACTTGCCCGCACCGTTGGGGCCGATCAGACCGGTGACGGAGCCTTCCTCGACCTGAATCGAACAGTCGTTGATGACGTGAAGGCCGCCGAAGGCCTTGTTGACGTGTCGTACATCGATGATGGCTGACATCTTGGGTCCCGCCGTGTTGTCTATTGTCGTTGTTGCGTTGTTGCGTTGTTGCGTTGTTGCGTTGTTGCGTTGGTGTTGTTGGTGTCGTTGCGGTCTTGATTGTCGGGCTTCCCGACGTCCCTCAGCCGCTGGCGGCGTGCTGCTCGGCCATCAGCCGGTAGGCGGCGAAGGCGCCTACCAGTACGCAGGCGCCGATGGTCGGCAGCCAGTAGCCCTGGACATAGGGCAGGGCACGCAGAAAGACGAAGGCGACCCCGGTCGGCGCGATGAAGCGCACCAGAAACCGCCACAGCCTGAGCCAGCTGGAGCGGGTGTGCATTTCCTTCATCGATTCGGACTGGGTCAGCGACCAGCCGGCGAACAGCGCCACCAGCAGGCCGCACAGGGGCAGCGTGATGTGGGTCACCAGTTCCAGCACGGCGAAGGCGCTGCGACCGAACACGTCATGCACGGGGCTGGCCTCGGCCCAGACGTTGAAACTCGCCACCGTGGCGAGCCCCAGCCCCCAGGCCAGCACCGACACCAGGGCCACCGCCAGTACGCGACTGAGGTCGAAGCGCTCGACCAGATAGGCCGCGACCGGCTCGATCAGCGAGATTGCCGAGCTGATCGCGGCCCCCAGTACCAGTACGAAGAAGATGGCGCCGACCAGCGAGCCTGAAGGCATCACCGAGAATGCCAGCGGCAGTGACACGAACATCAGCCCCGGCCCTTCATCGGCGGCAAGTCCCGCACCGAACACCAGGGCGAAGATCGCCAGCCCCGCGATTACCGCCACCAGGGTGTCGATCAGGGCGATGGCGAAGGCGGTCAGGGTCAGCGAGGTCTCGCTGGGCATGTAGGCGCCATAGGCCATGATCGCGCCCATCCCCAGACTCAGCGTGAAGAACGACTGCCCCATCGCCTCGAGCCAGCCTTCCAGGCTCAACTCGGACAGCGAGAAGGACAGCATGAAGCGACTGGCCGCCGCCATGTCGCCGCTGGTCGCGGCGTAGAACAGCACCACCAGCAGAATGACCAGCAGGGTCGGCATCAGGATGCGCAGGGCACTCTCCAGTCCACGATGAACACCCCGGGCGACGATGTAGGCGCAGATGGCGAGAAACAGCGTGTGGTAGAGCGTCAGCTTCAGCGGCGAGGCGATCAGGTTGGCAAAGTTGTCGGCCAGCATGGCGGCGTCGGCGTCGCGCAGTGACCCGGTCAGCATCTCGCCAAGATAGTGCAGCGCCCAGCCGCTGATCACCGAGTAGAAGCTCAGGATCAGCAGCGCGGACAGGCCACCGAGCCAGCCGATGGTCTCCCAGGCGCGGGAGGTGCGATGACAACGGGTGAGAAAGCGCATGCCCATGATCGGGCAGCGCCGGCTGTTGCGCCCAAGCATGATCTCGGCGATCAAAATCGGGATGCCGACGGCAAAGACGCACAGCACGTAGACCAGCAGAAAGGCGCCACCACCGTGCTCGCCGGCCAGGTAGGGAAAGCGCCAGAGGTTACCCAGGCCCACCGCCGAGCCGACGGCGGCCAGCAGGAAGGTGCCTTTGTGGGTCCAGATGTTATCGCTGCTCATGGGGCTTCCGTCGACATGTCGGCGTCGCGACGCGGTAATGGCTGACCGGGCCGAGGCCCGGTCTGACATGTCAACTTTGCGATACAACCATGGCGCCTGACTAGGGGCGATGCGTTTAGCAGGCGTTGGCGGGACGGGTTTCCGTCACTGGCGGGTTCTGGAACTCGTCGTCAGCTGCTGGTATGGGGAGCCAGGGCGCGGTGATCGTCGCCAAGACGCACGGTATCGCCGATCGACAGGTCGCCGATATTCTTGGTGCGCTCGCCTGTGCGCACGGAGATCAGGGCGACCACGTCGCCGATGCTGGCGGTGTCGTCGTCGACCCTGGCTTCCACCCTGACCCTGACCGAATAGCCATGGTAGCGGCCGGCGATGATACTGCCGACGTGGGCGGTGGGGTATTCGTCGGGCTTGTCGGCGAAGTAGCGCTGAACGCTGTCAGCGCCGGGATCATCCCATTCGACGTGCTTGTGCATTCGCGTATCTCCTTGTTCGCGAAGGATGACGGTGCCCCATTAGCATAGACCGCAACTAGGGCGGTCGCCGTCTTCACCCCTAACGGTTATCAGTCTGCATCAATTGTGGCAGCGCTCGGCCCGGAAAGTTCCACTGAAGTCGCGCCATGGCCGCGCCTGGGCCTCGCCAAGCAGACGGCGATGCCCGACGGCCACAAACGACGACGCCCGCCATGAAGAGCCGGGCATCGATATTGTCTATTCCGCAAAACGACGATGCCCGACGGCCGCAAACAACGATGCCCGCCAGGAGGCGGGCATCGATGAAGCGAGAAAACGCAGCGCTTACTTCTTGGTGGCGCGCTTGCGCTCGTTCTCGGTCAGGAACTTCTTGCGCAGACGGATATGGTTCGGGGTGATCTCGACCAGCTCGTCGTCATCGAGGAACTCGATGGCCTGTTCCAGGGTGAAGCGTACCGGCGGGGTCAGCACGATGTTCTCGTCGTTGCCGGAGGCGCGCATGTTGTCGAGCTTCTTGCCCTTGGTGGGGTTGACCACCATGTCGTTGGCGCGGTTGTTGATGCCGACCAGCATGCCTTCGTAGACCTCGGTGCCGTGGTCGATGATCAGCTTGCCGCGCTCCTGCAGGGCGTACAGGGCGTAGGCCAGGGCCTTGCCCGGAACCATCGACACCAGCACGCCGTTGCGACGCTCGATGGAAGCGTCGGGCTTGAGCGGGCCGTAGTGGTCGAAGCGGCTGGTCAGGATGCCGGTACCGGAGGTCAGGGTCAGGAACTGACCACGGAAGCCGATCAGGCCGCGCGCCGGGATGATGAAGTCCAGGCGGACCCGGCCCTTGCCGTCCGGGTTCATGTTCTTGAGCTCGCCCTTGCGGTAGCCGAGCTCTTCCATGATGGCGCCCTGGTGCTGCTCTTCGCAGTCGATGATGACTTCTTCGTAGGGCTCCTGCTTCTCACCGTCGATCTCGCGGATGATGACCTCGGGACGACCCACGGCCAGCTCGAAGCCTTCACGACGCATGCTCTCGATCAGCACCGACAGGTGCAGCTCGCCGCGGCCGGAGACGATGAACTTCTCCGGGGACTCGCCCTGCTCGACACGCAGCGCCACGTTGTGGATCAGCTCCTGGTCGAGACGATCGCGAATGTTGCGGCTGGTGACGAACTTGCCGTCCTTGCCGGCAAACGGAGAGTCGTTGACCTGGAAGGTCATGGACACGGTGGGCTCGTCGACGGTCAGTGCCGGCAGTGCCTCGACGGCGGCTGGATCACAGATGGTGTCGGAGATCGCCAGGTCGTCGATGCCGGTGATGCAGACGATGTCCCCGGCGGTGGCCTGCTCGGTCTGTACCCGCTCGAGACCCAGGTGGGTCATGACCTGGCCGACCTTGCCCTTGCGGGTCTGGCCTTCCTTGTTGATGACCACCACCTGCTGGTTGGGCGAGATGGCGCCGCGGGTGATGCGGCCAAGGCCAATGACGCCGACGTAGCTGGAGTAGTCGAGTGCCGAGATCTGCATCTGCAGCGGGCCGTCGAGTTCCACCTTGGGCGGCTCGACGATGTCGACGATGGACTGGAACATCGGCGTCATGTCGTCGGACAGCTGGTCAGGCTCGGGACCGGCGATGCCGTTGAGGGCGGAGCAGTAGATGATCGGAAAGTCGAGCTGCTCGTCGCTGGCGCCGAGGTTGTCGAACAGATCGAAGATCTGGTCGATGACCCAGTCCGGGCGTGCGCCGGGGCGATCGATCTTGTTGACCACCACGATCGGCTTGAGGCCCTGATCGAAGGCCTTCTGGGTGACGAAGCGGGTCTGCGGCATGGGGCCGTCGACGGCGTCGACCAGCAGCAGTACCGAGTCCACCATCGACATCACGCGCTCGACCTCGCCGCCGAAGTCGGCGTGTCCAGGGGTGTCGACGATGTTGATGTGGTAGTCCTGTCCCTCGGGGGAATTCCAGCGGATCGCCGTGTTCTTCGCCAGGATGGTGATACCGCGTTCCTTCTCCTGGTCATTGGAGTCCATGATGCGCTCCTGACCCTCGGCCTTGCGGTCCAGAGTGCCAGACTGACTCAACAGCTTGTCGACCAGGGTGGTTTTGCCGTGGTCGACGTGAGCGATGATGGCGATGTTGCGAAGATTCTCGATCACGACGGGATCCTGCTGGAAAAAGTGGGGCAGCATTATAGGGCCTGGGCGATGACAACGACCAGCCTTGTTGGCGCCAATCTCGGCATCGATCCTCAAGATGCTGAACTATCAAGCACCTGCGAGGCGAAAAAAGTAGGCGAAATCGACAGAAAGGACGATCTGACGCTCAGGCGCGCTGCACGACCATCTTGGCGCGACAGGCCTTGAGGCGAGTGGCGAGGTCCTCTACCGCGCTCAAGTCCAGCGACGGGTCGAAGCCTCCCAGCCGATCGAACCAGGTACGTTCGACGCCCAGGGCCCGGGTCGGAGTACGTCGCAGCAGGCTGAGCAGCGATAGCGGACAGGGGCGAGCAGGACGCACCACCGGGCGCGAATCATCGCAGGCGGCTGCCATCATTCGCTCGACCCAGTGGGTGTCCAGAGGGCCGAGGCAGAAGCCGAGCATGCGTCCATTGCTGTGGGAGGCGGCCAGGTTGAGGCGCCGCCCCATGGGCGCGGGCCGGCTGCGCACCTGGCGATAGCCGACGACGGCGTGTTCGCCCGGTTCGCCCAGTAGTGGTGGCGCCATATCGCCATCGTCGATGACGAGGATCTCGCCTCTTCCCTGGAAGAGGGCGACCTGCTGGCGTGCTTCCGCGAGCCGGCGAGGCAGTTCCTTGCCGGTAAGTCGGGCATCAATGATCAAGCTGATTTTCACGACGACACTCCGAGGAGGGTGACGCCGGCCGGCAGGGGAGGCGGTCGGAGTCGAACGTAATAAAGTGTATCTTTGCGTTGCGAAAGGTTCCAGCGCCCACTGACACCTCGCGATCGGCCCGGCAGAGTTTATAGATCCTGTCACAAAGGTCCAAAGTGGTGCATTACAGCTTTTATTGCACTCTTGTGGTGCAGTAGTCGGCGACTCCTGTAGACGGTGGGCCTTTGTGCCCTAAGCTGGCGCAAAGGGTCTGTTTGGATAAAAAAGATGTGAAACAATGGGTTGAGATTTTTTTGGTCGATGCTGGTGCAATGCTGGCACGCAATCTGCATTGTGGTTGGCAGTGTCATCGTGTCGCGCACGTTGCCATGGGCAGTGTCCCGGGAGCGTGCTACAAAGGATCCCGGTACCCCTTTTGTTCCCTGGATCATCCCCCGTTTCAAACCGGTGACATGGGATTGGCGCCGTTGCGCAACGCTCGAGTCACGAGACAAGTTCCACTCTGGAGGACCACATGTCAGACAAGACCCTCGCCCTGATCAACGAACATGATGTGAAGTGGGTTGACCTGCGCTTCACCGATACCCGCGGTAAAGAGCAGCACGTCACCATTCCGGCCGCCGAGGTCGACGAAGAGTTCTTCGAGAATGGCCAGATGTTCGATGGTTCCTCCATCAACGGCTGGAAGGGCATCAACGAGTCCGACATGATCCTGCGTCCGGAGGACGGCACCGGCTTCCTCGACCCCTTCACCGAAGACGCGACCCTGATCCTGCGTTGCGACATCATCGAGCCGGCCACCATGCAGGGCTACGAGCGTGACCCGCGCTCCATCGCCAAGCGCGCCGAGGCCTACCTGCAGTCCTCTGGCCTGGGCGACACCGCCTTCTTCGGCCCCGAGCCCGAGTTCTTCATCTTCGACGAGGTGCACTGGAAGGCCGATATCGAAGGCGCCATGTACAAGATCAGCTCCGAAGAGGGTGCCTGGTCCACCGACCGCGCCGTCGAAGGTGGCAACCTCGGTCACCGTCCGCGGGTCAAGGGCGGCTACTTCCCGGTTCCGCCGGTGGACAGCTTCCATGACATGCGCGGTGCCATGTGCAACACCCTCGAGGCCATCGGTCAGAAGGTCGAGGTGCACCACCACGAGGTGTCCAACGCCGGCCAGAACGAGATCGGTGTTGCCTTCAACACCCTGGTCAAGAAGGCCGACGAAGTTCAGGAAATGAAGTACGTGATCCACAATGTGGCTCACGCCTACGGCAAGACCGCCACCTTCATGCCCAAGCCGCTGGTCGGCGACAACGGCAGCGGTATGCACGTCCACCAGTCTTTCTGGAAGGACGGCCAGAACCAGTTTGCCGGTGACGAGTACGCTGGTCTGTCCGAAATGGCGCTTTACTACATCGGCGGTATCATCAAGCACGCCCGCGCCCTGAACGCCTTCACCAACGCTTCTACCAACTCCTACAAGCGTCTGGTGCCGGGCTTCGAAGCGCCGGTCATGCTGGCCTACAGCGCCCGTAACCGTTCTGCTTCCATCCGTATCCCGTACACCGCAAGCCCGAAGGGCAAGCGTGTCGAGGCGCGTTTCCCCGACCCGACCGCCAACCCCTACCTGTGCTTCGCGGCGATGCTGATGGCCGGTATCGACGGCATCAAGAACAAGATCCACCCCGGCGACGCCATGGACAAGAACCTCTATGACCTGCCGCCGGAAGAAGGCAAGGCCATCCCGACCGTGGCCGAGAGCCTCGACCAGGCGCTGGCAGCCCTCGACGAGGACCGCAGCTTCCTGACCGAAGGTGGCGTCTTCACCGACGACATGATCGACGCTTACATCGAGCTCAAGAACGAGGACGTCGAGCGTCTGCGCATGGCGACCCACCCGATCGAGTTCGACATGTACTACAGCTGCTGATCGGCATAGCGCCTCGTGCGTTCCGTCGGCCCCGCGATGATCGCGGGGCCGATTTTTTTTGCGCGGGCCTTGCGCCTGGGCAAGGGATCCCCTTGGCGCGGGTCGTGGCTGCCGTCATCCTCGTCAGGGGAAGGTCGGCGAGGGCAATCACGATGATGCAGCGGTGGACGCGCAGGGCAGGCCGGGAGAGGGGTGAGAGCGCTCCCTCGTCGCCGAGTCGATCATCACTAATGGCAATTGCCTTGCTGGCAGCGTCCGGGCTGGCGTTGCCGGTGGCAGAAGTGGTGCCTGCGAGCACCATCTATCGCAGTGTCGGTCCCGACGGCGTCGTGCGCTACAGCGATACGCCCTCGGCCGGCGCCCACGCGCTGGCACCGCCGCCGTTGTCCAGCGCCCCTGCGCTGGATGTGGCGTTGCCCACCAGGCCGACGGCGCCTTCAGTACCAGGCCCGGATAGCGACGCCGATATCTTCCAGCCCCACGATGTCCTGGCCATCGCCTCCCCGGCGGATGACAGCGTGTTGCCCACGGGGACCGGGGGAAGATTGAAGGTGCTGGCCGCGATCAGCCCGCCTCCGGCGACGGGGGATCGCCTCGGCCTGGAGGTCGACGGTGTGCTCGCCACCAGCGTCACCGGCATCGGCCCACTGTGGCTCACCAATCTGGAGCGTGGCGAGCATCGCCTGGGCCTGGTGGTGCTGGCCCCGTCGGGAGAGGTGCGTCAACGCAGTGCCGATATCGTCATCCACGTACAGCGCGCCAGCCGCCTGCTTCCCGCCAACCCCCTTCGTCCTGCGCCGCCTTGACCCGCGATCTGCGGGCCTTGTGCGGACAGTGATCCAGGCGAGACTGCCCTGCACCAGGTTGGTGCACTAAAATGGTGCGTAGGTGCGCCGACGGTGACCCGCCTCCTCGACAAAAGCACCGTCCTGGCGCCTGCGCGGCGGGAATGTGCCACTGGCACCAAGGCTGGCCCGCTTCTTGCTTTGAATGTTGTTGTCTGACGCCTGCTCGAGGCCGAGACCTGGACCGCCACCATGGAATGCCGGCTTGGCGCCGTGGCGGCCTCTATCGAGCGGCGCTTTGCCCCATCAGGATGGACCCATGACGCCTGGCATCATCGAACACCTCACAACTGCGGTCATGCTGCTCGACGGCGAGCTGCGACCGACCTGGATGAACCCGGCGGCCGAGACCCTGCTGGCGGTCAGCGCCAGTCGGGTTGCCGGCGTGGCGCTGACCGACTGGCTCAGCGGCGAGGATGATATCGCCGAGGTGCTGATACGGGCCCGGGATGGACAGCATCCCTATACCCAACGGGAGGCGCGGCTGGTCCTCGCCGGTGGAGACCCCCTGACGGTGGACTACACCGTGACGCCGCTGTCGCCTGACGAGCTGCTGCTGGAGATGGAACCACGGGATCGGCTGTTGCGAATTTCCCGCGAGGAAGCGCTGCAGTCGCGCCAGGAAACCATGAAGGTGCTGGCGCGGGGGCTGGCCCACGAGGTCAAGAACCCCCTGGGGGGGATTCGTGGCGCGGCGCAATTGCTCGAGCGTGACCTGGAGCAGACGCCGGCGCTCAAGGAGTACACCCGGATCATCATCGAAGAGGTGGATCGGCTCCGGGATCTGGTCGATTCCATGCTCGGGCCCAACCGGGTGAGTCGGCGAGAGCCGCTGAACATCCACCGGGTGCTGGAGCGGGTACGCGCGCTGCTGCTGGTCGAACAGCCGCGGGTGAGCATCGAGCGCGACTATGATCCCAGCCTGCCGGAGTTGACCGGCGATGAAGCCCAGTTGATCCAGGCGGTGCTCAATGTGGCCCGCAACGCCGTCCAGGCGCTGGTCGAGTCCGAGACACCGAACCCGGTGATGACCCTGAGGACCCGCGCGCGCCGCCAGTTCACCCTGGGCGCCCAGCGCCATCGTCTGGTCTGCGACGTCAGCGTGATCGACAACGGCCCGGGCGTCCCCGAGACGCTGCGCGAGACCCTGTTCTATCCGATGGTGTCCGGTCGTGCCGAGGGCAGCGGCCTGGGGCTGTCGATCGCCCAGTCGGTGCTGCACCAGCACGAAGGGCTGATCGAGTGCGAGTCCGAGCCCGGACGCACCGAATTCCGTCTGTTGATTCCCCTGGAGATGAGTCATGACTGATACCGCTCGTGTAATGATCGTCGACGACGACCGGGCCATACGCTGGGTGCTCGAGCGCGCCCTGGCGCAGCCGGACCTTGAGGTCGAGGCGGTCGAGCGGGCCGACGGTATCCTCGATCGACTGCTGGCCGAGCCGCCCGACGTGCTGGTCACCGATATCCGCATGCCAGGTATCGACGGACTCGATCTGATGGCCAAGGTGCGCCAGGTGCACCCGGACCTGCCGGTCATCGTGATGACCGCCCATTCCGACCTGGACAGTGCGGTGGCTTCCTATCAGGGCGGGGCCTTCGAGTACCTGCCCAAGCCGTTCGACGTGGACGAGGCGCTGGCCCTGGTGCGACGCGCGGTGGCCCACGTGCGCGAGCGCCAGCGGCCGGTCAGCGTGCCCGAAGGACTCGACGCCGAGATCATCGGTGAGGCGCCGGCGATGCAGGAGGTGTTCCGGGCCATCGGGCGCCTGGCGCACTCGCATATCACGGTGTTGATCAACGGCGAGTCCGGGACCGGCAAGGAGCGTGTGGCGCGTGCGCTTCATCAGCACAGTCCCCGCGCCGCCAATCCCTTTATTGCCCTCAACATGGCGGCGATCCCCCGGGATCTGATCGAGTCGGAGCTGTTTGGCCACGAGAAGGGCGCCTTCACCGGCGCCAGCGCCAGTCGCCAGGGGCGCTTCGAGCAGGCCAACGGCGGCACCCTGTTCCTCGACGAGATCGGTGACATGCCCTCGGAGACCCAGACCCGGCTGTTGCGGGTGCTGGCCGACGGCGAGTTCTATCGGGTCGGTGGTCATACGCCGGTCAAGGTGGACGTGCGCATCATCGCCGCGACCCACCAGGACCTCGAGACGCTGGTCGCCGATGGCCGCTTTCGTGAGGACCTGTTCCACCGCCTCAACGTCATCCGCGTGCACCTGCCAAGGCTGTCCCAGCGGCGTGAGGATATTCCCCGGCTGGCGCGGCACTTCCTGGTCGAGGCGGCCAAGGAGCTGTCCACCGACGTCAAGGTGCTGACCCGCGAAGCCGAGGAGTTCCTGACCCGGGTGGACTGGCCGGGCAACGTGCGTCAGCTCGAGAACACCTGTCGCTGGCTGACGGTGATGGCCTCAGGGCGCGAGATCCTGGTCGAGGACCTGCCGCCGGAGCTGCGCGGCGGTGATGACAGCGCCGCCGGCGGGGACTGGCGTGAAGCCTTCCGCGCCTGGGCCGACAGCGCCCTGGCCTCGGGCCACACCCACCTGCTCGAAGAGGCGGTGCCGGACTTCGAGCGCATCCTTATCGAGACCGCGCTCAAGCACACCGCCGGGCGCAAGGGTGAGGCTGCCGAGCTGCTGGGCTGGGGGCGCAACACCTTGACCCGCAAGCTGAAGGTGCTGCTGCCGTCGCTGGCGGAAGACCAGGAGGTCTGAGCGGGCCGGGGCGGCGAGTCCGGGGGGCACCGGTTTAACCAGCCTGCCCGGACCGGCCTACCCCAAGGGGCATATCATCAGCCTGTTATCGGTGGCCTAGAGTGGTGGCGACGTTGCACCGCTACTCTCGGCGTCGGGGGTAGCGTCACGATTCTGAGGCCTACCCCCATGAACCTTTCACGCTCTCGTCGGCTTGGCCTGGTGGCCATGTCGCTGGTTTTCATCTCGAGCCTCTCGCTTGCCCAGGAGCGGTCCTCGCCACGCACCGTACCGGCCAACAGTGAGCCCGCTGCCAGCAGCGAGGATCTTGCTGCCATCGCCAAGGAAACCACCAACCCGGTGGGATCGGCCTGGATGCTGTGGATGCAGAACGACTATACCCACCTGGACGGCGACGACTTCGACGGTCGCTGGTCCAATTCCTTCAAGTTCCAGCCGGTCATGTCCTTCCCCTTCGAGATGGCAGACGACAACTGGAACCTGGTGGTGCGCCCGGTGTTCCAGTACAACTCGAGCCCGATGGACGAGAGCTTCGGTACCCTGGCCCGGGGCGGCAGCCCGCTGGACATCGATCCCGACGAGTGGAGCCGCAATGCCCCCCATCGCGGGCGTACCGAGGGCCTGGGTGACACCGCCCTGGTGACCCTGGCCGGCCCGGCCCGCGCCGACGGCGTCATCTGGGGCCTGGGGCTGACCCAGATCTTCCCCACCGCCGAGCATGACGTGCTGGGCCAGGGCAAGTTCCAGGCCGGTCCAGCGGCCCTGATCGCGCGCCTGGCGCCCAATCCCGGCGGCTGGAACATGGGCCTGCTGGCTCAGCACTGGTGGTCCTACGCCGGAGAAGATGACCGCGAGCACACCAGCCAGACCGATCTGCAGTACTTCCTCAACTACCGGCTCAGCGGCACCGAACTGGTGGGCATGACACCCAACGTGCGCATCAACTGGGAGGCCGACAGCGGCGAGAAGGTCAACTTCCCGATCGGCCTGGGCTATTCCAACGTGGTCCGCATGGGCAGCACCCCGGTTCGCCTGGCCGCCGAGATCCAGCACAGCGTGATCCGCGGTGATGAGTGGGATGCGGACTGGAACTTCCGCTTGATGTTCATCCCGGTGGTCAAGAACCCGTTCATGTAACGGCGCTGGCAGCCTACGCAAAGGGGCCCCGCCATGGCGGGGCCCCTGTGCATCTGCGGCCGACCAGCAGGCCCGCTATCAGGCAAGCGTCAGCGGTTCGGTGCGGGCTTCGAGCCAGGCCAGCGCCTGGCCGTCGAGCCTCGGCGCCAGCCGGCGGCGGACCTCGTCGTGGTAGGCGTTGAGCCAGTCAATCTCGGCCTGATCCAGGGTGAACAGGTTCAGGCAGCGGGTGTCGATGGGACACAGGGTCAGGGTCTCGAACTCGAGGAAGTCGCCGAAGTCGCTGGGGGCCGCGGCGCGGTTGGCCACCAGGTTCTCGATGCGCACCCCCCACTGGCCGGGACGGTACACCCCAGGCTCGTTGGAGGTGATCATGCCTTCGCGCATGGCGGTATGTTCGGCGACGGAAGCGCCCGAGCTGATCACCTGAGGACCTTCGTGGACGTTGAGGAAGTAGCCCACGCCGTGGCCGGTACCGTGACCGTAGTCGCGGCCGGTGGCCCACAGCGGCGCCCGCGCCAGAGCGTCCAGCCGCGAGGCGGCGATGCCCTCGGGGAAGCGCGCCCGCGACAGTGCAATCATGCCCTTGAGCACCAGGGTGCAGTCTTCGCGCTGAGCCTCACTGACCGCGCCGACCGGGACCATGCGGGTGATATCGGTGGTGCCACCGCGGTACTGGCCGCCGGAGTCGATCAGCAACAGGCCGTCGCCCTCGATCACCGAATGGGCCTCCTGGGTCGCGCGGTAGTGGGGCAGGGCACCGTTGGCGTTGAAGGCGGCGATGGTATTGAAGCTCTCGCAGACGAAGTCCTCGTCCTTGGCGCGTTCTTCATACAGGCGGACCTCGACGTCCAGCTCGGTGACCCGTTCGCCGGCGGCGAAGGCGGCCTCCAGCCAGGCGAAGAAGCGACACAGGGCCGCGCCGTCGGCTTCCATGGCCTGACGCACGAAGCCGAGCTCGTGGGCTGTCTTGATGCCCTTGGCCAGTGTGCTGGGCTGGAAGGCTTCGACCACGGTCATCTCGTCCGGCAGGGCCTGGCGGGTCCCCAGCGTCAGCCGGGCCGGATCGATCAGTACCCGTTCGTCCCGCGGCAGGGCGGACAGCCGCGCCGCCCAGTCGGCGTAGTCGGCCACCTCGACGCCATCGGCCTTGAGCGCATCGACCAGTTCAGGAGCGAGCTTGCCGGGTGCCACGAACAGAGTGGCGGTGGCGCGACCGATCAGCAGGTGGGACAGGAACACCGGATTGAAGCCCACGTCGGCACCGCGCAGGGTGGTCAGCCAGGCGATGTCGTCCAGCGTCGACACCAGATGCCAGTCGGCGTGGTGCTCGGCCATGGCCGTGCGTACCCGGTCCAGACGCTGGCGCCGAGTCTCGTCTAGATAGCGGCCGGCGTGGGGTTCGATGGCCCCGCTCGGCAGGCTCGGGCGATCGCGCCAGATCTCGTCGAGCAGGTCGCTGTCGCCGCGCA
This sequence comes from Halomonas sp. OfavH-34-E, assembly GCF_024124525.1. NCBI lineage: Bacteria > Pseudomonadati > Pseudomonadota > Gammaproteobacteria > Oceanospirillales > Halomonadaceae > Halomonas > Halomonas sp. OfavH-34-E. The sequence continues at coordinate 48,169 of NZ_JAMXRY010000020.1, forward strand.
GGACGACGCCCCGTTCACCCAGGATGTCCTCGAACTGGCGGCCGTGGGCCAGGGACACCACCTGGGCGTCGTAGCCCAGGGTGTCGCCGGCCTCGAGACGCTCGGCCAGCCACTGCATCGGTGCACTGGCCTGGCCCTGGGTCAGCTTCATCATGCTGATGCCGGTGCCGGCGAGTTGAGCCTCGGCCTGCACGAAGTAGCGGCTGTCGACCCACAGGCCGGCCTCGTCCTGGGTCACCACCAGGGTACCCACCGAGCCGTCGAAGCCGGACAGCCACTCGCGACCGGCCCAGTGCTCGGGCAGGTATTCGCTGTTGTGCGGATCGCTGGACGGTAACCACCAGGCATCGATGGCGTGGCGGCGCATCGCCTCGCGCAGATCGCTCAAGCGTTGGCGAGCGGTATCGGCACTGGCTGAGGTCATGCTCAGACTCCTGTTCTGACAATGGCTTCGGCGTCCGCGCGGTGGGCGGCCGCCGGATCGATAAGACGGTGATGCTTCAGCATGCGCTTGAACACCGGCACGAGCAACAGCAGCACCCCGGCGAAGATCACCAGAGCGATGGCCGACCGCCCGAACAGTTCCGGCAACTGCTGAAGCTCCTCGGCGTTGACGTGACCGCCGATCAAGCCAGCCACCAGGTTGCCGAGGGCGGCGCCGGTGAACCACAGGCCCATCAACTGGCCCTGGGTGCGGCGCGGCGACAGCCCCGACATGGTGGACAGCCCCACCGGCGACAGGCACAGCTCGCCCAGGGTCAACAGCAGCATGCTGCCGACGATCCACCAGGGTGACACCAGCCCTGTGCCTGTCAGTACCTGTTGCGCCGCCAGCACCATCAGGCCGAAGCCGCAGGCCGCCAGCAACAGGCCGAGGACGAACTTCATCGGGCTACCCGGTTCCAGTCGGCGCCGACCGAGCGCCGGCCACAGCCAGCCGAACAGCGGGCCCAGCAGCACGATGAACACCGGGTTCAATGACTGGAACCACAGGGTGGGGACCTCCCAGCCCATCACGTTGCGGTCGGTGTAGTTGGCCGCGAACAGGTTATAGGAGGTGGGCTGCTGCTCGAAGGCGGCCCAGAAGAAGGCGGCGGCGACGATCAGCACAAAGCAGATGGTGACGCGAATACGCTCGTCACCGCTGAGTCCAGAGAACAGCATCAGGTAGGCAAAGAAGCCCAGCGAGGCGACGATCAGCACGCTGGTCATGGCCTCGGCCACCGCGCGGGCGTCGATGGTCACCACGCCGGTAGCGACCAGCGCCACCAGGGCGGCGATCAGCGCCAGGCACAGCGACACGACGGGGCCGACGTGACGACGGCGCTGGGCCGGGGCGTCCCAGGTGGAGGCGCGGCCGCGCTCGGCGTCGGCGCGCTGCATGGCGGGCACCGCCCACAGGCGAAACAGCAGCAGTGCGATCAGCATGCCAAGGCCGCCCATGGCGAAGCCCCAGTGCCAGCCCAGCGAGTCCATCAAGAGCCCGGTGAACAACGGCGCGAACAGGCTGCCGATGTTGATGCCCATGTAGAAGATGGCGAAGCCGCCGTCGCGGCGCACGTCGCTTTCGTCATACAGGCTGCCGACCATCACCGAGATGCAGGTCTTGAATAGCCCGGTGCCGAGCACGATGAAGATCAGCCCGACAAAGAAGGCGACGGCACCGAGCAGGGCCGACAGCGCGATGGACAGATGACCGAAGGCGATCAGGATGGAGCCGTACCACACCGCCCGGCGCTGGCCGAGCCAGTTGTCGGCGAGCCAGCCGCCGGGCAGCGCGGCCAGGTAGATGGCACCACCGTAGATGCCGACGATGGCAGCGGCGGTCTTGGGGTCGAAGCCGAGCCCGCCGTCGAACAGTGAGGCGGCGATGAACAGCACCAGCATGGGGCGAATGCCGTAGAACGAAAAGCGCTCCCACATCTCGGTGAAGAACAGTGGCCCCAGGGCGCGGGGGTGACCAAAGAAGCCCTTGTCGGCGGCCGAGCCGTCGGAGGAAGTGGATTGCATGAAACCAGGCCTTTTCAGGGTGGGAAGGCGAACGTCGACGCCTCTACATCAAGCGCCCCGGGACGGAGGCGGCATGCGAACAGAAAAACGTGTGAAGAACACGATAATGTGCGAGTCCGCAACAAAAATTGCTGTGGATCACGATTTGGGCGGTGAATTTTATGGAAATCACCGGTCAAGGGGAATACCTCTGCGGTCTGGCACCGTCAGCGTACGGACGTCTCAGCGAAAAGGCGTATGTCCAACATGAGCCAATAGCCTCTATATTGGTGAAATATCGACTTTTAGGGACTTCTTCGCCATGACGTCATCGCCGCCCCAGCGAGCACCTGCCAGAATCGAACTGACCGAAGTGGGGCTTCGTGATGGCCTGCAGAACGAGGCGCGGGTGCTGTCCACCGAGCACAAGCTCGAATTGCTGCACGGGCTTCACCGGGCCGGACTCAGGCGCTTCGAGCTGACGTCTTTCGTCAGTCCCCGGGCGGTACCGGCGCTGGCCGACGCCGCGGAACTGGTGGCCGCCGCCAAGGGGCTGGCGGATGCCCGCTTCAGCGCCCTGGTGCCCAATCTGCGCGGTGCCGAGCGCGCGCTGGAGGTGGGCATCGATCGGGTGGTGCTGTTCGTGTCCGCCTCCGAGACCCACAACGCGCGCAACGTCAATCGCTCGATCGACGCCTCCCTGGCCGGTTTCGCCGATATCGTCGAGCGCCTGTCCGGCAGCGGTATCGAGGTACAGGGCGCCATCGCCACGGCCTTCGGCTGTCCCTTCGAGGGTGACCTGCCGGCCGGGCGCATCGGTGAGCTGGCGCGTCGCCTCGGCGAGCTGGGTATCGATGACCTCACCCTTGGCGATACCACCGGCATGGCCACCCCCGCCGTGGTCTCGCGGGTGGTGGGCGAGATCGCCGAACAGGCTCCCGCGGCGCGGCCGATCCTGCACTTTCACAATACCCGGGGTCTGGCGTTGGCCAACGTCATGCAGGGGCTGTCGCTTGGCGTCACGCGCTACGAAAGTGCGGTCGGTGGTCTCGGCGGCTGTCCCTTCGCCCCCGGTGCCAGCGGCAATCTGGCCACCGAGGAGCTGATCTACCTGCTCGAGGAGCTGGGATATGACACCGGCGTCTCGCTGGAGTCCTTGATCGAGGTGGCGGGGCTTGCCGCGCGGCGACTGGAACGTGCGCCGGGCTCTCAGCTGGCCCGAGCCGGCACTCGGCTCAGGCTGCATCGACCCGATGCGGTGCCCACAGCAAAGGGCTGAGCCAGATCCCTGAACCTGGCAAGACCATACGACACCACCACAGACATACCGACGGATACGCAAACCTATGGATGCTAGCCCCGGCTGGGATGACAGCGACGACCCGCGGCCATCGACCCAGGACGCCACCGGCCTTGCCCCGGGCAGCCTGGCCGGCATACGTGTGATCGATCTGACCCGGGTGATCTCCGGCCCCTTCGCCAGCCAGATGCTGGGGGATCACGGCGCCGAGGTGATCAAGATCGAGACCCCGGGGGAGGGCGACGTGGTCCGCCGCCAGGGCAATATGGTCAACGGCTTCAGCGCCTATTTTGCCCAGTTCAACCGCAACAAGCGCTCGATCACCCTCAATCTGCGCGAGCCCGAGGGACGCCAGATCCTGAACCGTCTGCTCGAGGACGCCGACGTGCTGGTGGAGAACTTCCGCCCCGGGGTGCTGGCCAAGATGGGACTCGACGACGACACCCTGAGGCAGCGCTTCCCGCGCCTGGTGGTGGGGCGGATCAACGGCTTCGGATCCACCGGGCCCTACCGCGACCGACCCGCCTACGATTTTGTCGCCCAGGCCATGAGCGGCTTCATGGGCGTCAACGGGGTCGAGGGGGGCGAGCCGATGCGCGCCGCGCCACCGATCAGCGACATGGTGGCGAGCCTCCACCTGGCCTTCGGGGTCAGCGCGGCACTGGTGCGCCGCGAGCGTACCGGCCAGGGCGAGATTCTCGAGACCGCCCTGACCAACGGTCTGGTGGCGATGCTGGGCTATCTGGCGGCGGAGTACTTCGCCACCGGCGAGGTCCCCCGACGTACCGGCAATGACCATCCCATGCTCTACCCCTACGGCCTGTTCGAGGCCAGCGATGGCGAGGTCGCCATCGCCCCCAGCAGCGAGACCATGGTGCGTCGTCTGCTGGAGGCGCTGGGTCGTGTCGATCTGCTCGAGCAGCCGCGCTTCGCCGACAACGCCCAGCGCATGGCGCACCGCGAGGCGCTGCGCGAGATCCTCAACGAGGTGACGCGCCGGCGCAGTGTGGACGACTGGATCGAACACCTGAACACCGCCGGCGTGCCCTGTGGCCGAGTGCAGGATCTGCGCGAGACCTTCGATGACCCCCAGATCATCGACCAGCGCATGCGCCTGACCCTGGATCAGGGCGAGGCCGGACAGATCGCTACCACCGGCTTTCCGGTGAAGATGCGCGAGGCCCCGGCGATGATCCAGCGACCGGCGCCACAGCTTGGCGAGCATACCGACGAGGTACTGGCCGAACTCGGCTTCGGTGCCGACGAGTGTCGGGCGCTGCGCCAGCGCGGGATCGTCTAGGCTGGGTGGCGGTCCCCGCCGCACAACGCCAGGCGGGTGGCCGCGCAAGATGGCGACTCGACAACCGCCAGGCAATCCGCCGGATGGCCGGTGCCGGCTGGTGACAACGATGCAGGACCGCAGGACCGCAACACCCACAACGAAAACGCCAACAACGAAAAACAAGGAGCCTTCCATGCCCTCGACTCTGACCACTCGCCTTGGCCTGCCGCTGCTCGCGCTCGGCCTCGGTGTCTCGACCTCGGCCAGCGCCCTGCCCATCGACGAGTGCATCGCCCCGGCCGACCCCGGTGGCGGCTGGGACTTCACCTGCCGCAGCGTCGGCAAGCTGCTCACCGACCTGGAACTGACCGACGGCTCGGTGCAGGTCACCAACATGCCCGGCGGTGTCGGCGCGGTGGCCTTCTCCAACGTGGCCTCCAAGCGTGCCGATGACAGCAACCTGATCGTCGCCACCAGCACCGTGGGCATGACCCAGATTGCCCAGGGTCGCTATCCCGGGGGTGCCGAGACCATGCGCTGGCTGGGCATGCTCGGTACCGACGTCGGCGTCATCCTGGTCGACGACGAGAGCGAGTACGAGTCCCTCGAGCAACTGCTGAAGGCCATCGTCGCCGATCCGACCTCGGTGGCCATGGCCGGCTCCAGCGGTGCCGGTGGCTGGGATCACATTCGGGCATTGATGCTGGCCAAGGCCGCCGGCCTGCCCGGTGACCAGGTCGGCGCCCTGCGTTGGGTGCAGTTCGACGGCGGCGGCCCCGCGGTAACCCAGATGATGGGCAACCACGTGGACGTGGTTTCCACCGACCTGGGCGAGGTCGCCGGCTTCATCGAGTCCGGTGACGTGCGGGTACTGGCGGTGATGTCGGATGATCCGCTGCCCGAGCCCTTCGACGAGCTGCCCACCGCGGTCAGCCAGGGCTATGACGTCACCGGCTACAACTGGCGCGGCTTCTATACCGGCGGCGAGGTCTCCGACGAGGACTACGCCAGCATGGTCGAAGACCTCGAGACCCTTTACGCCAGCGACGAGTGGAAGGACGTGGCGGCGCAGAATGGCCTGGTGCCGCTGTGGCGTGGCGGTGACGACTTCTCGAGCTTCGTCGAGGAATCCATCCAGCGCGTCGAGGCCATCTCGCGCGAGATCGGGGTTATTCAATGAGTCAGATGAGCGACCTCGACGCTCACCAGCATCGCCGGCCGGCCCAGGTCGGCGATCGCCTGGCCGGCGCGGTGCTGCTGGTGCTGGCGCTGGGGGCCTGGTGGCATTCTCATAGCTTCGTCACCGGCTTCATGCAGCCGGTGGGGCCGGGGGCTTTCCCCCGGCTGGTCAGCCTGCCGCTGGCGGCGCTGTCGGCCTACCTGATCCTGCGCCCGGGCTTCAACGAGCGCTGGCCGGATCGTGCCGGCCTGGCCCGGCAGCTGGCGGTGTTGCTGCTGCTGGCGGCCTACGCTGGCCTGCTCGAGCCGCTGGGGTTTGTTCCCGCCACCCTGGCCTGCGCCATCGTACTGACGCGGCTGTTCGGCGCGGCCTGGGGCCAGGCGCTGATCGCCGGCACAGGACTGGCGCTGGGGCTGTACGCACTGTTCGAGTTTGCCCTCGGCATGCCCTTGCCGGACGTGCCCTGGTGGGGAGGGGGACACTGATCATGGAAACGCTTGCCTTTCTTGCCCAGGGCTTCGCCGTGGCGACCCAGCCGGAATTTCTGCTGCTGGCGCTGATCGGCTGCGCCGTGGGAACCCTGATCGGGGCGCTGCCAGGGCTCGGCCCGGTCAACGGGGTGGCGCTGATGATCCCGCTGGCCTTCAACTTCGGCCTGGATCCCACCGCCGCGCTGATCCTGCTGGTCAGCGTCTACTATGGCTGCATGTACGGTGGGCGGATCAGTTCCATCGTGCTCAATATCCCCGGCGACGAGCCGGCGATGATGACCACTCTGGACGGCTACCCGATGGCCCTCAAGGGGCGCGGCGGCGAGGCCCTGGGGCTGTCGGCGGTGGCTTCCTTCGTCGGCGCCACCATCGCCACCATCGGGCTTACGCTGTTCGCGCCGCTGTTGGTGGACCTGGCGATCAAGTTCGGTCCGGCCGAGTACTTCGCGCTGTTCCTGCTGGCCTTTGCCACCATCGGCGGGGTGACCAGCGGCAGCTTTACCAAGAGTTTCATCGCCGCCTGTCTGGGCCTGCTGCTGGGGACCGTGGGCATCGACCCGGTGTCCAGCGTCGCGCGCTACACCTTCGGCACCTTCGAGCTCTATGACGGCATCGACTTTATCGTGGCCCTGGTGGGACTGTTCGCCATCTCCGAATGCCTGGTGTTTCTCGAACAGCGCCACGACGCCGACAAGCCGCATATCAAGCTGGGCTCGGCCTGGCCGGGGATGAAGGCGTCGCTGTCCTGCAAGGGCACCATCGGTCGTGGCTCGCTGATCGGCTTCGTCTCCGGGGTGCTGCCCGGCGCTGGCGCCTCGCTCGGCAGCTTCCTGTCCTACATGCTTGAAAAGCGCTGGCTGGGAGCCAAGGGCGACTTCGGCAACGGCGACCCGCGCGGCGTGGCCGCGCCCGAGGCGGGCAACAACGCCGCCGCCGGTGGTGCGCTGATTCCGATGCTGTCGCTGGGCATTCCCGGCAGCGGCACCACCGCGATTCTGCTGGCCCTGCTGCTGTCGATGAACATCACCCCGGGGCCGCTGTTGTTCGCCCAGCAGCCCGAGATGGTGTGGGGGCTGGTGGCGGCGCTGTTTATCGGCAACATCATGCTGCTGGTGCTCAACGTACCGCTGGTGGGACTGTTCGCTCGGGTGCTGCAGGCCCCCAGCTGGCTGCTGATGCCGATGGTGGTTCTGATCGCCTTTGTCGGGGTCTATTCGCTCAACAACAGTCCCTTCGATCTGTACATGATGCTGGCCTTCGGGGTGCTCGGCTATGTGCTCAGAAAACTCGAGATTCCCACCGTGCCGGTGGTGCTCGGCCTGCTGCTGGGCGGGCAGATGGAGTTCAATCTGCGCCGGGCGATGTCGATCAGCGGTGGTGACTGGAGCATCCTGGTCAACAGCGGGATCTCGATCGGGATCTACGCCTTCGCCGCCACCCTGATCGTGGCCGGAGCGGTCTACGCCATGATGCTCAAGCGTCGGCTGGCGTAGAGAAGCGTCGCTAAAGCGTCGCTAAAGAAAGAGGGCCCGGTGGAGGTGTATCCACCGGGCCTTTCCATCGACTTTCCATCGATGCGCCTAGGGCCTGTCATGAGGGTCCTGGCGACCTCGCGGTCGTGGCCTTGCAGGTGTCGTCCCGGGTGTCAGAATGGAGGGCCACAAGGAGGGGCCATCGATGAAGACCATGAACTGGGAACGACTGCTCGATCCGGGCCGACTGCACGATCCGCGTGGCGGGACTCGTGACGAGGTGGGACGCAGTCCCTTCCACAAGGATCACGATCGCATCGTCTTCGCCGGCTCCTTTCGTCGCCTGGGACGCAAGACCCAGGTGCATCCCCTCACCGACAACGACCATATCCACACCCGCCTGACCCACTCGCTTGAAGTGGGCTGCGTCGGCCGCTCCCTGGGCATGAGCGTGGGCGAGCTGCTGCGTGACCGCCTGCCCGACTGGATCACTCCGGCGGATCTGGGGGTAATCATCCAGGCGGCCTGTCTGGGGCACGACATCGGCAACCCACCTTTTGGCCATGCCGGTGAATACGCCATCCGTGACTGGTTCAAGTGCGCCGAGGTCAACGGCAGCGGGCTGCTCGATGGACTGTCGCCGCTGGAGCGCGAGGACCTGCTGACCTACGAAGGCAACGCCCAGGGCTTTCGTATCGTCACCCAGATCGAGTACAACCAGTTTCGCGGCGGCATGCGCCTGACCGCAGCGACCCTCGGTACCCTGCTCAAGTATCCGTGGACGGTGACCCACGGTGGCAAGGCCGGCAAGTTCGGCTGCTATCAGAGCGAACTCGGTGCACTTGAGCAGGTGGCCGACCATCTGGGACTGATTCCCCAGGGCGAGCACCGCTGGTGTCGCCATCCGCTGGCCTGGCTGGTGGAGGCCGCCGATGACATCTGCTACGCCCTGCTTGACCTCGAGGACGGGGTGGAGATGGATATCCTGGCCTTCGACGAGGTGGCCGAGATCCTGACCCAGATCGCCGGTGGCGAGCCGTCGGACTACGCCGAGATGAACCGAGCCGGTGTGTCTCAACGCCGGCGTATCGCGGCGCTGCGAGGGGCGGCCATGGAGCGAGCGGTCACCGACGTGGGCCAGGTGTTCGTCGAGCATGAGCAGGAGCTGCTTTCCGGGACGCTTCAGGATGACCTGCTGGAGCTGTGCCACCCGGATCTGGACTGGGGGGTCAAGCTGGCCAAGCAGCTGGCGCGCAAGCGCATCTTCCGCAATACCCGCAAGGCCAAGCTGGAGATCGGTGCCTACACCACCCTCGGCATTCTGCTCGAGGCCTTTATCGGCGCGGCCCACGAGTTGCACCACACCGGCCATTCGAGCTTCAAGCACCAGCGGGTGCTGGCGCTGATCGGCGAGAACACCCCGCTGCCGTCCTGGTCTTTGTACGACAGCTATCGACGCATGCTCGACTTTATCGGTGGGATGACCGATCACTACGCGGTCGACCTGGCCCAGGAGATGGGCGGCAAGCTACGCGGTGATTGAACGGTTGTAGGCAAGCCGCTCGAGCACGATTCTCAAGCCGTTGATCTGGCCCAGGAGATGGGTGGCAAGCTGCCGGGCGATTGAACCAGGGCGTTCCGGCCAAGGGAGCCCAGCGGCGGATGATAGGGCGTTTGTCGCTGCGCGGCCTAAGTCAATGGATGACGTTTGATGCAGCAAGGCTGCGTATACTGGGGAAAACGATAACAAGGGTATGGCCCGTGAAAAGGAAATCCTCCCCCGCCTCTTCCGATCAAGGCTTTGATGCGATCGACAAGCCCACCTTCTTCGGTTCGCTGTTTCTTCTCCTTGCTGTCACTCTGCCTCTGGTGGTGTTCCCCGAACAGGGGGCAACCTGGGTCATCGCGGCCAAGAACTTCATTACCAATGAACTTGGTGTGCTGTATCTGGCCCTGGGGCTCGGGGCCAGCGGCTTCATGCTGTTCATCGTGTTCAGCGATATCGGCCAGATCAAGCTGGGTGACCCTGAGGAGCAGCCGGAGTTCTCGACCCTGTCCTGGGCGGCGATGCTGTTCTGCGCCGGTATCGGCGCCTCGATCCTCTACTGGTCGATGATCGAGTGGATCTACTACTACCAGGCCCCACCCTTCCATGTGGAACCTCAGTCGCCGGATGCGGCGCGCTGGGCGGCGGCCTACGGTATCTTCCACTGGGGGCCGGTGGCCTGGTCGATCTATCTGATCCCGGCGATTCCCATTGCCTACTTCTACTATGTGCGCAATCACAGCGTGCTCAAGATCAGCGAGGCGCTGATGCCGGTGCTGGGCGAGAGCCGTGCCCACCGCTGGCCGGGCAAGCTGATCGACGTGCTGTTCGTGTTCGGTATGCTGGGCGGCGGTGCCACCACCCTGGGACTGGCGGCGCCCTTGATCAACGAGGGGCTGCATGAGCTGTTCGGTTTTCCGAAGACCCTGGCGACGCGCATCTTCGTGCTGATGCTGTGTACCGTTGTCTTCGGCTACAGCGCCTTCGTCGGCCTCAAGAAGGGTATCAAGGTGCTGTCGGACATCAACTTCTGGCTGGCGGTGTCGCTGCTGACCTTCGTCTTCATCGTCGGGCCGACCCAGTTCATGGCCAGCACCGGCCTGGATGCCCTTGGCAGGGTGCTCAGCAATCTGGTGCACATGGGTACCTGGACCGAGCCCTTCGCCCGCTTCGAGAATTTCCAGGACACCCACTTCCCTCAGGACTGGACCATCTTCTACTGGGCCTGGTGGCTGGTGTTCGCCCCCAGCGTCGGCCTGTTCATCGCGCGCATCTCCCGCGGCCGCACCATCCGCTCCATGGTCGCGGGCTCGATCTTCTTCGGTACCCTGGGCTGCGCCCTTTTCTTCATCATCCTCGGCAACTACGGTCTCTACCTGCAGCTGTCCGGCACCCTGGATCTGGTCACCATTCTCAATGAGCAGAGCCCCACGGCGGCGATCTTCGCCACCCTGTCGACCCTGCCGCTGAGCTACCTGGTGATCTTCGCCTTCACCCTGCTGGCGCTGATCTTCACCGCCACCACCTTCGACTCCATCTCCTACATCCTGGCGGCGGTGGTGCAGAAGGAGGTCGACGAGGAACCGATGCGCTGGAATCGACTGTTCTGGGCCTTTGCGCTGTCGTTCATGCCGGCGGTGCTGATGTTCATCGGTGGGCTCGAGACCCTGCAGACGGCCTCGGTGGTAGGGGGTGTGCCCTTGCTGCTGGTGGCGCTGTTGTTGTGCATCTCGACCGTGCGGGCGGCCCACTACGATCTGCGCTATCAGCCGGACTACACCGACAAGGAAATCTATATCGAGGAATTCCCCGAGGACGACCCCTGGACCGAGGATGGCACCTGGGAGTTGCCGGAAGGGGAGCACCACGGTGTCGATCATGACGACAAGCCCCACCAGGAGGGCGACCCGGCGAGCCATCCTTCACGGCTGTAATCAGCGCTCAGCGCCGACTGCTCGGGCCACCGTCATTGCGACGGTGGCCCGTTTTCTTGTGGTCGATCTTGTGAAGGGGGATAGCTCCGAGAGCGGCGACCAGCAAGGCTCAAGGATCAGGCCGCCTGGCGCCAGCTATCCTGCTCGAGGTGTTCGAGGATCGCCTCTCCCACGCTGGTCTCGGGGGAGTCGATGCCCTGGTTGCCGAACAGGCGGTTGAACTCCAGCACCATCGGGGCGTTGTCGACCATGGCGATGTCGAAGCCGGCATGATCGATGCCCAGGCGCTGGGCCAGGGTGGTGGCAAGCTCGATGGCGGAGGCCGGTACCGGGTCGTGGCGGATCTCGCCGCCGCGTGCCACATTGGTGCGAAAGTCGCCCAGTGGGCTCTCGCGCCAGTAGGCGGCCAGCACCCTGCGCCCGACCACCACGATGCGCAGGTCGCGTTCGATGGGCAGGTAGCGCTGGGCGTAGAGCAGATTCTCACTGGACAGGTGATCGATCAGCGCCTCGCGGGAGCGAATCAGGCGCACGCCCTCGCCCATGGAGCTGCGCACCCGCTTGACCACGAACGGGTAGCCGAAGCGCGCCTCCACCTGGTGGATGGCGTCTGAATTGACCCCGAGGATGGCGGTATCGGGCGTTGCCTCGGGGCAGCAGGCCTGGAAGGCGCGGGTCTGTTCGATCTTGTCGTGACCCAGGTGATAGCTGGGTAGACTGGGAAAGACGCGCGGATTGAGGCCGTAGGCCAGGGCATTGATCTGCCAGTATTCGGGGAACAGCAGGGCGTCGGCATCGGCCAGGGCCTGGCGATGGTCATTCATGTGCTCAGGCTTGATGTATCGCGCCCCCGGGACCCCCAGACTCCGTAACGGATCGAAGGTGATCAGGTTCATGAGACAGTCATCCGAGAAAGACGAAAGAGGATTGAAGCGAGGCGGCGCACCTTGCCAACTGTGGTCGCCGATTGCAAGGCGACAGGGGGACCGGGGAGCCCGTCGACGGCAACCATGGCGCGCGCTGGCTGCGGTGCTGCTGGCCCTCACCATGGTCGCTGGCGCCCAGGCCCACGAGCCGCAGGAGCAGCGTGAGGCACTGGAGGATCTCGAGCGAGAGCACTTCGATCATTATGTGCTGGCGCTGACCTGGCATCCCGGGTTCTGCGCCAGCCGTCGTCAGCCGCCACGAGAGTGCCGGGATCCGTCGCTGATGGTCGGGGCCGACGATGGCTTCGTGATCCACGGGCTGTGGCCGTCACGCCCCGTCAGGCTGATCTCACAGGGCGTCAGTGTCAGCGAGTGGCGCCGCCAGGGCTGCTTTCTTGAACGCCCGAGGCCAGCGGGCGATTTCTGCCAGGCAGGGCCTGCCATCGATATCGGCTCATCGCTTGAACAGGAGCTCGACGACGCCATGCCCGGCAGGGCCAGCTGCCTCGACCGTTACGAGTACGCCAAGCACGGTGCCTGCCTGTCGATCAGCGATGATGACTTCTTCGACGGTGCCCTGGCGCTGACCGAGATCGTCAACGCCGGGGCCCTGGGGGACTTCATGCGCGACAACCGAGGTTCGACGGTCAGGCGCAATGCGCTGATCGCGGCCTTCGAGGAGGCTTTCGGCCGGGGTACCGGCAGCTCCCTGTCGCTGCAGTGCGGGGGCTCGGGCAACCGACTGCTCACCGAGGTGCGCATCGGCCTGGAGGCGGAGCATATCGATGACTTTCCGGCCAGAAAGAGTTTCGCTCCGGTGGATCATGGACGCTGCCCCAGCCGGATCGAGCTGCGCCGCTTCTAGGGCTCGTCCGAAAAGTGCCTGCGCTCGGTAATACTGCGTTAAAAATCGGATCAAAATGCTCATTTACACCCCGTAAACTGCGCTTTCTCACCGATTTTTGCCTTGTCTAACCTTCGCTCGTCGACTTTTCGGACAGAGCCTAGATGGACGGGCCTTCCAGGTGGCCAAGTTCCCGCGTCAGTGTTCGCCGGTTCAAGGCCTCGATGACCCGGTCGTGCAGCGTCGGATCCATCGGCGCGATACCAGGGCAGGCGTCGGTCAGATGGGCGGCCAGGCCTTCGCCGCTGACCACGGCAAGATCGTCGTCGGGGACCTCACGTTCGATCTTCCAGCCGGGCAGGGCAAGGATGCCCTTGACCGGCACCGGCTGCCCCAGTTCGCGACATAGCCAGGAAGCGACCCAGCGGGTGGCCTGGCGGGCCTTGCGCTGGGGGCGTCGCTCCATCCAGCCGGGAAAGCGCAGGCGCTCGTGTTCGACCACCACGGTGTCCTCGGTCTCGCCGGCGGGACTGATGGCCGGGGTGCGGGCCCGGGTCTCGATGACGAAGACGGCGTGGGGAGTGATCGCCACGTGGTCGATCACGAAGGTGTCGGCGGGTACGTCGTGGAACACGAAGTAGGGATGGGCCTCGGGGCGAATCAGGCGTTCGAGCTCCTGACCCACGGCCAGTTCGCAGGCGAGCCCCAGCTTCAGGCGACGGATACGCTGGTAGTCACGCATCAGTCGGAAGCTGACCACGATCGCCAGCAGTGTGCACAGCACACCGTAGAGCGCCCATTCGATCCAATTCTGGTGGCGCGAGAACAGCATCCTGCCCATGCCGTAGACCAGTGGTGTCAGCACCAGTACGGGGCCGAGGGCGGCATTGAGGAACAGGGTGGCGAAGGCGCGATCCAGCCGATCGCGCAGGGCCTGCCCAGGCTCACGCAGGGGATGGGCGTCGAACGGCGAGCGTACTCGCGCGTCGTGCAGGCTTCGGAGTGCCACCACCACCGTGGCGGCCGCCGCGAGGGGGAACAGAAAGAACAGCGGCAGCAGGTAGTCCAGCCAGGCCATCGGCACTCCTTGCCCGTGAAGAATCCCGTCCATTGTAGACAACGACGTGCCTGTTGGGCCATGGCGCCCTTGGTCTTATCGATCGCCCAGGGGTAGTCTTGGCCATGGGGGCAGGGCCGGCGGGCCTGTCCCGGGTGTTGGTGCGCGGTCACAAGGGGAGGAGCAATGACGAATGTCGGCGGCGGTAGCGAGGCTCGATCTTGCGTCAACAGAGAAGCGTCAGCGTCGGCGATGGATGCGCTGTACGCTCTCGTCTGTCGTCACCGGCGTATCGCCGTGCTCAGTGGCGCCGGCATCAGCACCGCCAGCGGTATCCCCGACTATCGCGATGCCCAGGGCGAGTGGAAGCGCTCGCCGCCGATCGATCATCGCGACTTCATGTCTCGCCATGCCTCGCGTCAGCGCTACTGGGCGCGGGCGATGATCGGTTTTCGGGTGCTCAATGAGGCCAGTCCCAACGCGGCGCACCGGGCCATCGCCGAGCTCGAGCTGCGCGGCAAGGTCTCCGGGGTGATCACCCAGAACGTCGATGGACTGCACCAGCGCGCGGGTTCCCGGCGGGTCATCGATCTGCACGGCAGGGCGGATCTGGTGGTGTGCATGAGCTGCGGTGCGCGCCAGATGCGCCATGCCCTGCACGATGAGTTGGCACGCTGTAATCCGCAGTGGGTGGCGCAAACGTCGCCGGTGCGGCCTGCGCCGGACGGCGATGCGGACCTGGAGGCGGACTTCTCGAGCTTTCGGGTGCCCTCCTGTGGCCGCTGTGGCGACGGTATCTGGAAGCCCGATGTGGTGTTCTTCGGCGACAACGTGCCAGCGGCGACGCTGGCCAGCGCCCGCGGGCTGCTCGAGGACAGCGACGCCCTGCTGGTGGTCGGCAGCTCGCTGATGGTCTATTCCGGCTTTCGCTTCGTGCGCGAAAGCGTGAAGGCGGGACGCCCGGTGGCCTGCATCAATCTGGGGCGCACCCGCGCCGATGAACTGTTCGACGTCAAGCTCGAGGCCCCAGCGGTTCAGGCGCTGGAAGCGCTGGTGCGGGATCTGGGCTAGGCGCCGGCCCAGCCAGTTTTCAGACGAGCCAGAGCTCAGCCTCCGGCCAGCTTGACCCTGTAGCCTTTCTTCTCCAGGGCGTCTTTCAACACCTGGCGGTGGTCGCCCTGGATCTCGATGACGCCGTCCTTCAGCGCGCCACCGGTGCCGCAGCGCTTCTTCAGCTCCTTGGCCAGGGCCTTCAACTCCTTGTCGGCAAGCGGCACGCCGTCGATGGTGGTGACGCCCTTGCCCTTGCGTCCGCTGGTTTCCCGGCGGATTCGCACCACCCCATCCAGGCTGGCCAGGCGCGCCTGGTCCTGGATCTCGTCGCAGCGGCAGGCGTCCTTCGGTTCACGGCAGTCCGGGCAGATGTCGCCGTGTTCGGTGGAGTAGACCAGCGAGCCGAGTTGTTCCTTCAGCGATGCCATGGTGGTGCGCTCCTGTCGGGTGGTGCGATGGTGCGGTCGGATCAGGCCAGCTGGACCGGGATGGCGTTGCTGGTGTGGCTGATCTCGTTGCCTTCCTGGAGGTAGACCAGGGAGGGCTTGTGCTGGTCGAGTTCGCTGTCGCTGTAGTGGGCGTAGCTGCAGATGATCACGCGCTGGCCTTCGCTTGCCAGGTGGGCAGCGGCGCCGTTGACCGAAATCACCTTGGAGCCTTCCTCGGCACGGATGGCATAGGTGGTGAAGCGCTGGCCGTTCTCGACGTTGTAGATCTGGATCTGTTCGTTTTCGCGGATACCGGCGAGGTCGAGCAGTTCACCGTCGATGGCGCAGGAGCCTTCGTAGTTGAGCACGGCGTGGGTCACGCGAGCCATGTGCAGCTTGGCCTTGAGCATGATGGTGTACATCTAGGGGGCTCCTATCGAGGTAGCGTCACAGTGAGGTTGTCGATCAGTCGCGTGGCGCCGAGACGGGCGGCCACCAGCAGGATGGCGTCACGGGTGGTGGCGGTCACCGCGCCGAGGTCACGGGCGCGCAGCTCCAGATAGTCGGGAGCAAAGCCGTGGGAGGCCAGGCGCGCGCGGCCCTCTGTCAGGGTGGCGTCGATGTCGGCGCCGGCCTCGAGGCTGCGCGCAAGCGTCACCAGGGTGGCCTGCAGTTCGGCGGCGGTGGCGTGCTCGGCCTCGCTCAGGTAGCCGTTGCGCGACGATAGCGCCAGTCCCGAGGCCTCGCGCACCGTGGGCACCCCGATGATCTCGATCGGCATGTGCATGTCGTGGACCATACGGCGAATGACCGCCAGTTGCTGGTAGTCCTTTTCGCCGAAGCAGGCGACGTCCGGCTGGACGATATGGAACAGCATGCTGACCACGGTCGAGACGCCGTCGAAGTGGCCGGGTCGGGCGCCGCCACACAGGCCTTCGCTGACCTCGGGTACCCGCACCAGGGTCTGGCCGTCGAGGCCGTCGGGGTACATGGTCGCCGGGGTCGGGGTGAACACCATGTCGCAGCCAGCGGCCTCGAGCTTGGCCAGGTCCGCCTCGAGGGTGCGCGGATAGTTGTCCAGGTCTTCGCTGGGGCCGAACTGCAGCGGATTGACAAAGATCGAGGCGACCACCAGGTCACAGCGCTCGCGGGCCGCTTCCACTAGCGCCAGGTGGCCCTGGTGAAGGTTGCCCATGGTCGGCACCAGGCCGATGCGGGCACCACTGCGGCGGTGAGGCGCGAGCGCTTCGCGAAGCTTGGCGATGGCGGAATGGACGTGCATCGCAGACCTCCTAGAAGCAGTGCTCGGCAGCCGGGAACTCCCGCGCCAGCACCGCTTCGTGGTAGCGACGGAAGGCGCCTTCGATGTCCTCGGCTTCGGCCAGGAAGTTCTTGACGAAGCGCGGGGTCCGCCCGTGGGTCACGCCGAGCACGTCGTGCATCACCAGGATCTGGCCGTCGGTGTCGGGGCCGGCGCCGATACCGATCACCGGCACTTCCAGAGCTTCACTGACGGCACGACCGAGACTCGCCGGCACGCACTCCAGCAGGATCACCGAGGCGCCGGCCTCGACCAGCGCTCGGGCGTCCTCGAGGATACGGCTGGCGGCTTCGGCCTCG
Source organism: Halomonas sp. OfavH-34-E (assembly GCF_024124525.1). Classification (NCBI taxonomy): domain Bacteria; kingdom Pseudomonadati; phylum Pseudomonadota; class Gammaproteobacteria; order Oceanospirillales; family Halomonadaceae; genus Halomonas; species Halomonas sp. OfavH-34-E. Next base: position 65,291 of record NZ_JAMXRY010000020.1, read on the forward strand.
CGTCCCTGGACCTTGTAGCCACCGAGCTGATGCACGGTCTGGGGGGTCAGCCCCAGATGGGCGCAGACGGGCACCCCGCGACGGGTGAGTTCACGGATGTCATCGGCCATCCAGCCCTCACCCTCGACCTTGACCAGCTCGGCGCCGGCCCTCATCAGCGCGGCGGCGTTGTCCAGCAGGCGCTCGCGACTGGGATTGCCCATGAATGGCAGATCGACCATCAGCAGGCTGTCGCCCTTGCCGCGTGCCACGCAGCGGGTGTGGTAGAGGATGTCGTCCATGGTGACCGGCAGGGTGCTGTCGTGCCCCTGCAGGACCATGCCAAGGGAATCCCCGACCAGCAGCACGTCGATGCCGGCGCGCCCGGCGGCGGCGGCAAAGGAGGCGTCATAGGCGGTCAGGCAGCTGAAGGGTTCACCGGCGCGCTTGCGAGCCTTCAGCGAGCTCAGGGTGACGGAAGTCATGGCGTGTTCTCGTGTTGGCGGTGGGGCGACTTCTATGACCGCCCCAGAGTGATCACCGCGGATTGTTACCGATGGGTGAATCTGTGTCGATAGGTAACGTTGACCAAGGCAGAGCAGGGTTCAAGGTAACAGCGACCAAAGTGGTAGAGGTCGATCGGCGTCTAGTGAGTGCCTGGAGGCTTCGGGCCACCTGGGCTCCAGGTGCTCAGCGAACGGCCTCGGTGGCGTTCAATGGGGATAGATCACCCGAGGTGAGGGCGCCGTTCCAGCGCTCGGCCAGCGATGCCAGGGTCTGACCGTCGGGCAATCTGAGGTCTGTGGCGATCTCGGCCAGCGGCAGTACCACGAAGGCGCGGTTTACCAATTCCGGGTGTGGCAGCGTGAGGCGCGGGTGGCGCCACTCGGCGTTGCCCATCCACAACAGGTCGAGATCCAGGGTGCGGGGCCCCCAGTGGCGCTGGCGTACGCGTCGATGACGTTGCTCCAGCGCCTGCAGTTGGTCGAGCAGGGCCAGCGGCGACAGCCGGGTGTGGAGTTCGGCCACGGCGTTGACGTAGTCGGGCTGGTCCTGGGGACCGACCGGGCGGCTGGCGTACAGCCGAGAGGCCGCGACTCGACGCGTCAACGGCAGCCGGTCGAGCTCCTCGAGAGCCTGCTCGACCTGACGACGGGGGGCGTCGAGATTGCTGCCGAGGCCGATAAAGGCCTGGGTATGGCGCCCCACCTGGTTCACTCGTCCGACTGCGGCGGTTGTTGCGGGCGCGGCTTGCGCCGCCGGCGACGGCGCTTGCGCGGGGCGGCGGTGCCGGCAGGGTCGGCGCCTACCTTGCCCAGCAGACGGCGCTGTTCGTGCTCGTCGGCTTCCTGAAAGGCGGTCCACCAGTCACCCAGTCCCGGTTCGAGTTCGCCGGCGGCCTCGCGCAGCAGCAGGAAGTCGTAGGCGGCACGGAAGCGCGGATGGTCACGGGTCTGGAAGGCACGCTTGCCACGACGTAGCGGCAGACGCTGCTGCAGGTCCCAGATGTCTCGCATCGGCATGCTGAAGCGCTTGGGCAGTGATACGTGCTGCAGCTCGCGGCTGATGACCTGCTGGGCGGCGGTCTGCAGGGCCGGAACGGGAGGCATGCCGTCGGCCTCGAGATCACGCTGGCGCAATTGCACCGGCCCCCACATGAAGGCGGCCAGCAGGAAGGCGGGCGTGACCGGGCGATCCTCGCGAATGCGACGGTCGGTGCTTTCCAGTGCCTGCTCGATCAGCGGCTCGGCCCAGGGCAGCTCGGCCATGCACTCGTCGGCTTCGGGGAACAGCATCGCGAACAGGCCATAGTCCCGCAGCAGACGGAAGGTGGTCAGTCCTTCACCGGACAGGAACAGCTTGAGGATCTCGTCGAAGAGCCGCGCCGGAGGAATCTGCAACAGCAGCGGCGCCATTTCGGCGATCGGCGCCTCGGTATCCGGGGCGATATCGAAGTCGAGCTTGGCGGCGAAGCGGATGGCCCTAAGCATGCGCACCGGGTCCTCGCGGTAGCGGGTCTCCGGGTCGCCGATCAGGCGCAGGGTGCGCGACTCGATGTCGTCGACCCCGCCGGCGAAGTCATGCAGGCTGAAGTCGGCGATGCTGTAGTACAGGGCGTTGACGGTGAAGTCGCGACGCAGCGCGTCTTCCTCGATATTGCCCCAGACGTTGTCGCGCAGCAGCAGGCCGTCATCGGACTGGGAGGCGACATGCTCGCCGTGGTCGTCACGGGGCTTGCCACGGAAGGTGGTGACCTCGATGACCTCGCGGCCGAAACGCACGTGCACGATACGGAAGCGGCGGCCGATGATGCGTGAATTGCGAAACAGCTGCTTGACCTGCTCCGGCGTGGCGTCGGTGGCCACGTCGAAATCCTTGGGAGCGATCCCGAGCAGGGAGTCACGCAGGCAGCCTCCGACCAGGTAGGCTTCGTAGCCGGCGTTGTGCAGGCGGTAGAGCACCTTGAGGGAGGCTTCGCTGAACTGGCGACGGGACACGGGGTGTTCGTCGCGTGTGAGTACGCGGGGCATCGGCGGTCCTGCGGCGGCTTCCTGAGCGCCGAACAGCGACTTCAAGTGCTCGCCTGGGCTCTGTAGAAAGCGGGTAAATCCTTTGATCATGCGGCGATTTGGACTCGCGGGGTACGGAAAGGTGATGAGTGTAGCGGACGCTCCCGGCCTTGCAAAGCGCAGTGGACAAAGCCGCTCGGGTGTCAAGGGCGACAGTCGGCGCAGTGTTCGAGCTGCGAAGAGGCGCAAAAGGTCCGGTTGCCCATGGCGATTGAGCCCTTGGGGGCTGTCTCGTCTGGCGGGGCAACGACTGGCTTGACGCTCGGAGGCCAGACAGCAGAAGGGGAGGCCAAGGGCCTCCCCATCAAAGCAGGATGCAGCGTCCGTGCTGCTAATTTTTCTTCGTGATGGCGCATCGCCTTGAATACGCACCACAGTCACCAAGGAGTTTCAGGCAAGCAATGATGTTGTTGTTATTGGCGCTCCTGACGGCGACCGTCTCGTATTCAAAACAATAGTCCAACCACGACGGCATGGGATCATGCCTCCTCCCGGATTATTGGCATTGTTGCCGGGAGTGCGCTCTGACGACCCTGTTGTTCTTGTTGGTCGGTCATCGTTGGCGCGTCGCGTCCTGGTACTCCGGGCCTCGTCGTCTTGTTGTTGTTCGACGAGTGGTAGCTCCGCAGGTCCGTATTGTTGTTGTCAAGGCTGCGGTGCCTAGTGCCCAATCCGCCTGCTTCACCTGGAAGCGTTGTTGTTGTTGGGGCGGCAGATTCGATCGTGGCGGTGCAGGTTATTGTTGTTGGCTGCCCACGATCGCCGGAATTTGTTGTTCTTGCCCAGACTTACTGCAGTTGTCGTGCCTACTTTGATTTTTTTCTTTTTTATCAGCCGCTTGCTTCATTGTCGTTGGTTCGAAGCAAGCCGCCGGGTCATTTGTGTTACCTCGGGCTACCCATTTTGGCGCACTCCCCTGTGTGGGATGGTAACAACCGGTGCATCAAGAGGTAGCTGGCGTGCAGGGCCTACAATGCCTGTATTGATCGCTACAGACACTTGCACCATGGTCGAATGAACCAAAGCAGGGGGCATGGCAGGAAGCGGCAGGCAAGGGCGAGCCGAGGGGTGAGTCGAAGGGGGCCAAGGTGAGTGGCCCAAGGGAGGCCGGGGCGAAGCGCGGGGCCAGGGCCCCAGGGTGTTGAGCCTGTGGTCTCGCGTCAGTGGCGCCGCGCCGCCTTCTTGCGCGGGATACCCAGACGCTGGCGGCGTTCCCACAGGCACTTGCGTGAAATTCCCAGCTTGTTGGCCAGCTCCGTCTCGCTCATCTGGTCCTGATGTTCGAGTACGAAGTGCTGGAAGTAGTCTTCCAGCGACAGGTCGTCCTCGGTAGCCGTGTCGGATCTTTCGGGGGCGGGCGCCTCCAGTGACGTGGCCGCCTCCTTGGGGGGACTGGGCGGTCGCGTTACCGGCACGGTTGCCAGGCCCAGGTCGTCCGGATGGATCAACTGGCCTTCGGCGAGGATCACGCCACGCTCCAGGGCATTTTCCAGCTCCCTGACGTTGCCTGGCCAGGGGTAGTCGGCGATGTCCCGCCGTGCGGCGCGAGACAGGTGCAGACCGTCGCGGGCGTGGCGCTTGCAGGCCTTGGCCAGCAGTACGTCGGCAATCTCGAGAATGTCGTCCTCGCGCTCGCGCAGCGGAGGCAGGTCGATCTGCATGACGTTCAAGCGGTAGTAGAGATCGAGACGGAAGTCTCCGCTGCGTGACAGGGCGCGCAGGTCACGGTGGGTGGCAGCGATCAGCCGAACGTCGACGTGGCGCGTTTCCACCGAACCGATGCGGCGTATCTCGCCTTCCTGCAGCACCCGCAGCAATCGGGCCTGGGCGTCCAGCGGCAATTCACCGATCTCGTCGAGGAACAGGGTGCCGCCGTCGGCGGCCTCGACCAGCCCGGTACGCATGGCGCTGGCCCCGGTAAAGGCGCCCTTCTCATGACCGAACAGCTCAGATTCGATCAGCGTCTCGGGGATGGCTGCACAGTTGACGCAGACCAGCGGCGCCTCGGCACGGCGGCTCTGCTGGTGCAGGGCCTTGGCCACCAGCTCCTTGCCGGTACCGGATTCACCCTGAATCAGTACCGTCACGTCTGCCGGGGCGGTCTTGCGGATACGGGTGTAGACCGCCTGCATCGCCGGGCAGTTGCCGATCATGGTGTGGCGCCGTCCACCCTCGTCGGCGATGGCGGGCGGCGTGCTGCGCTGACTCGCCTGGCGGTGCAGTACTCGAGCCACGGTTTCCAGCAGTTCATCATGATCAAACGGCTTGGCGACGTAGTCCACCGCGCCGAGTTTCAGCGCATCCACCGCCGAGCGCATGCTGGCGTAGCTGGTCATGATCAGTACCGGGCAGGGGGCGGCGGCCTTGATCAGGTCGGTGCCGGGTGCACCGGGCAGGCGCAGGTCGCTGATGATCAGGTCGTACTCGCCAAAGCCCTGCCCGCATGCCTGCTCCACCGACTCGCATTCGCACACGCGGTGGTCGTGGCGTTCGAGCAGGCGGCGCAGGGCGCTGCGGATGATGGCTTCGTCTTCAACGATCAGGATTCGGCTCATGGATCGGCATATCCCCGGCAGGTCGATGGACATCGGGAGAAGGTAACCATACCTGAATTCTGGTGCCACCGGCCTGCCCCGGCAGGGGCGACTCCACCTCGACCTTGCCCTGGTGCTCGGCCACGATGCTTACCACCAGGGCGAGACCAAGACCGGTACCTTGGCTTGGCGGCTTGGTGGTGGTGAAGGGCTCGAACAGGTTTTCGCGCACGCTGGGATCGATGCCGGGCCCCTGGTCGGTGACCGACAGCCAGTGACGCTCACCCTCCTCGCCGGCGTCGATGACCACGAGGCCGTTAGCCGGGCTGGCGTCACGAGCATTGCTCAGCAGGTTGATCAATACCTGCAGCAGGCGCTGCTCGTCTCCCGTGATGTCGAGCCGCGCCGGACAGCGATTGTCGTAGCGAACATCGTCGCTCTTGCGGGCCAGCTTGAGCAAGTGCAGCGCCTGGTCGGCCAGATGCCTGGCCGATACCGGCGCGAAGTCGCTGCCGGTGACGTGGCGACCGCCGTGGGCAAAGCCCACCAGTGAGCCAACGATACGCGACACGCGCTTGGTCAGTGTCTGGATCTGTTCGGCGGTCTCGAGCACGTGGGGATCCGTGGTGTCATAGCGCAGGTTCTGGGCCAGCGATGAGATGCCGGTGATGGGGTTGCCAATCTCGTGGGCCACGCCGGCGGACATCTGGCCGATGGAGGCGAGGCGAGCCGCGTGGATGAGTTCGTTCTCCAGCCATTTCATCTCGCTGTGGTCCTCGACCAGGATGACCGTGCCACCAGCGGCGTCTGCCGCAGGCTCGTCCACCAGGCTGGCCTTGAGCAGGCTGACGTAACGCAACCCCCGGGGCAGCTCCACGGCTTCCTGGTAGAGGTGGTCCTTGTCGCTTTCCAGAATGGTCCCGAGCAGCTCGGCCCAGGGCGCAGGCAGGGCCTGGCGATGGGCGCCAATGATCTCCTCGCCGGAAATCTCGCTGAGCTCGGCCAGGGCGTCGTTCCACATCAGTACCTCGCCGTCGTCACCGAAGGCACACAGCCCAACAGGCAGTCGCGTCAGCATGCGGCGATGGTGACGTCGCAGCTCGTCGAGTTCCCGCGCGAGGCCAGTGAGGCGAGATCGGTAGGCCTCCAGGCGGCTTTCGACGAAGTGGATATCTTCCTTCGGCGCTCGCCCATCGCGCCGATAGGGCAGGTAGTGATCGACGATGTCCTGGGCGACCGATGGGCCCATCAGGCCGGACAGGTTGGCCTGGATACGGTCGCGCAGACGTCGCAGCGCGTAGGGCCTGGCATCCTTGGCAGATTGATGGAGGCTTGCCAGCGCCCGGGTCACTTCGCGCTCGGCGACCTCGTCGCCGAGCGCCATGGCCAGGCGCCGCCTGACGTCATCACTGTCGGTCAGATTCAGCGGCAGGCGCTTGGGGCGGATGACCGCATCCACCGAGCAGGCCTCGGCGGCCGCTCGTTCTCCGGCGGAGGTGGGGGTGATCAACGACACCAGAATCAGGCTCAGGCCATTGGCGCCAAGCGATACCAGGGCGACCGGATACCAGGCGGGCGAGTCGGTGACAGCCTCGTCGCCCAGGAGCCCGAGCAAGGCGTCCAGCGGCGCAAGCAGCGGCGGCAGGTCGCTGAGCAGCGGCAGCCACAGGCCGGCACACCAGATCGCCACACCCAGGCCGAGGCCGGTCATCACCCCCTTGCGGTTGGCACCGGGCCAGTACAGCAGGGCCAGCAGACCCGGCAGACACTGAGCCATGCCAACCACCGCCACCAGCCCCAGTCGGGTCAGCTCGGTATTGGCGTCGACGGCCTGGGCGAACAGCCAGCCGGCGAGAATGATGGCGCCGATCAGGCCGCGCCGTAGCCAGCGTAGCCAGCGATAGAGGTCGGGGTGCTCCACCGGGGGATGGGCGACCAGCACTAGATGGTTCAGCACCATTCCGGCGAGCGCCAGCGCGCTCAGGATCAGGGTGCCGCAGGTGGCGGCCAGTACCGCGACAAAGGCCAGGGCGGTGACGGCGGGGCTATCGGACAGCGCGAAGATGACGTAGGCGGCCCCCTGGATATCATCGGCCACCCCCATGCGCTGACCGGCCCACAGCACCAGCGGCACCGGCAGTGCCATCAGCAGCAGCACCAGCGGCAGCCCCCAGCCCGCGCTGAGCAGGGTTCGGCGACTGAGCGGGCGGGCGAAGGTCACGTGAAACATGTGGGGCATCAGTAGCGCAGCGGCGAAGAACAGCAGCAGCAGGGTTCTCCATTGGGCGGCATCGAACTGGCTCGCCTGTGCCTGGTGGACGCGGCCGGGCCCGTCCAGCCAGTGCTGCAGGTCGCCGGGGCCGTCGAAGATGGCGTAGAGCGCAAAGGCGCCCAGCCCGAGAAAGGCGACCAGCTTGATCAGCGACTCCAGGCCGATGGCGGCGGTCAAGCCGTCGTAGCGCCGATGGACGTGGGTATGACGGGCGCCGAACAGTATCGCGAACAGTGCGATCAAGGCACACAGTATCAGCGACAGCAGGCCTGGAGAGGCAGCGTCGGTGTAGCGATGGATGGCATGCCTCATGGCCTCCACCTGCATCGCCAGCAGCGGCATGACCGCTACCAGGCTCAGCAGGGTGACGCAGGTGCCGACCCAGCGGGAGCGAAAACGAAAGGCGAACAGGTCCGCCAGAGAAGACAGCTGGTGGGTTCGCGTCATGCGCTGCAACGGCAGCAGCAGGACCGGTGCCAGCACAAAGGCGCCGGCGGCACCCAGGTAGTAGGCGAGATAACCAAATCCCCGCTGGTGGGCCACGCCAAGGCTGCCGATCACCGCCCAGGCGTTGGCGTAGACGCCCAGGGCCAGGATGCCGATCAGTGGGTGGTGGACCAGCCGCCGCGGAATCCAGCCGCGCTCCACCGCGCTGGCGGTAGCGAACAGTGCCGACAGGTAGCCAAGCCCCAGCAGTACAAGGGAGACGAGCTCAGCGCTCATCCAGCGCTCGCTTCTGCTCGAGCCACAGCGTCAGGGCGATCAGTGCCCCCCAGATCAGGAACGGGCGGTACCAGGCGTTGCCGGGCTGGCCCCAGCCGGTCATCAGCAGCGGCGAGAGCAGATACCCGCAAAACACAAGCAGCAGCATGATGCGGTAGACGTACATGGCAGGCTCACTCGTTGGTGTCAGCGTCGTCGCCGTCCACTTGCAGCCCCTGCGAGGCGATGTCTGCGCGGGGGATCTGTCGAGGACGCCAGCGGCGGCAGGCGGCCTCGAGCTGCTCGGCCACCGGCGCCTCGCTCGCCGCCGGGTCGGGGGACTGCCCCAGCAGTGCCAGGGTGGCATGCAGCAGCCGGCGTACGTCACGGGGATCTTCGGGCAGTGGTCGGGCCAGGTTCTGCTTGGACAGCTTCTGCCCATCCTGCCCTATCACCAGCGGCAGGTGAAGGTAGCGCGGCGGCTCGGCACCGAGGGCTTCGAGCAGCTGCAGCTGCCAGGGGGTGTTGTCGAGAAGATCGGCGCCGCGCACCACGTCGGTGATGTTCTGGTCGATATCATCCACCACCACCGCCAGCTGGTAGGCCCAGAGGCCGTCCTTGCGCTTGAGCACGACGTCACCCAGGGCGGCAGGGTCGAAGCGCTGCAGACCCTGCAACCGATCGTGCCAGCTGACCGGGCGCTGCCCCAGGTCGCTGCGCAGGCGCCAGGCCTGAGGGGCCTCGGGCTGGCATACGCCGTCGCGGCACCAGCCTGGATAGATGCCGTAGTCCCGCCACTGCTTGCGCGAGCAGCTGCAGGGGTAGGCCATGCCCTGCCCGGTCAGCCGCGCAAGGGCACTAGCATAGGCGTCATGGCGATGACTCTGGTAGCGCACCTCGCCGTCCCAGGCGAGGCCAAAGGTCTCGAGCTGGCGCAGGATGGTATCGACGCTGCCAGGAGGGCAGCGGGGGGGATCGACATCCTCGATGCGCAGGCTCCAGCGGCCTTGCTGGCTACGCGCATCCAGATAGCTCGCCACCGCGGCCACCAGCGAGCCGGCGTGAAGCGGTCCTGAGGGGGTGGGGGCAAAGCGACCATGGACGTGGTGCATGGGGGCTCCAGCGCTATCGGGAACAGGCAACCCTCGTGAACAGGCAGCCGGGGGGCAGGTGATCACGCAAACGGGCACCCTGAGGTGCCCGTTGTCGAAGGTCCGGCGAGGGGGGATCAGCCGCCGAGCTGCTTTTCCTTCAGTTCGGCCAGGGTCTTGCAGTCGACACAGAGGGTGGCGGTGGGACGCGCTTCCAGGCGACGGATGCCGATCTCCACGCCGCAGGCATCGCAGAAGCCGTAGTCGTCCTCATCGATCATCTCGAGGGTCTCGTTGATCTTCTTGAGCAATTTGCGCTCGCGATCGCGGGTCCGCAGCTCCAGGCTGAAGCCCTCTTCCTGGGTGGCACGGTCAGCCGGGTCGGCGTAGTTGTTGGCCTCTTCCTGCAGATGGCGAACAGTACGGTCGACTTCTTCCATCAGCTCCTGCTTCCAGCCAAGCAGGATCTGGCGGAAGTGCTCGAGCTGCTTCTCGTTCATGTATTCTTCACCCGCCGCCGGCTCGTACGGGATGAACTTCTTGGGCGCTTCCGGTTTTTTCTGTGCAACTGGCATGGGATTGCCTCATTACTTTAGTGACTGCTGATCAATACCCCACGCTAGGCTAAGGTATCTCACGCCAAAGGGAAGGTTGTTTAGCGGATATTTGGCCGTAGTGCAATACTTTTGCGCGATAACTACCAGTTTTCTCCCCGAAAGTCGTAGCCCGCATCGTCCGGATCAATGATTGGCGTCCTGGACGGTGACGGACGGCGACCAGGTTCCATGTTTCAATACCTCCATTGGACCATCAAGCACGGCTCGGGTTCGCTGCGGGCCGCGATCAAGAGAGGAAGCCATGAGCTTTAACGCCAGGGTCGAAGGGGTCGCCCCTTTCCGTGTGATGCATCTGCTGGAACTCGCTCAGCAGCGCGAGGCGGCCGGCGAGGACGTGATCCATCTGGAGGTCGGGGAGCCGGACTTCTCGACCCCACCTGCGGTGCGCGAGGCCGGCCACCGTGCCCTGGACGAGGGACGCACCCGCTATACCCCTGCCACCGGTATTCCTGCGCTTCGCGAGGCGATTGCCGGCCACTATCGTGAGCACTTCGATGCCGAGGTGGCGCCGGAGCGGATTATCGTCACCCCCGGCGCGTCCGGGGCGCTGCTGCTGGCGAGTCAATTGCTGGCGGGGCCCGGAGACGGCGTGCTGATGGCCGACCCGAACTACCCCTGCAATCGCCACTTCATGGCGCTGGCCGGCGCCCGGGTAGACGCGGTGCCGGTAGGGCCCGATAGCGGCTGGCAGCTGAACGCCGAGCTGATCGAGCGGCATTGGCGCGACGATACGCGCCTGGCGATGCTGGCCTCGCCGTCCAACCCCACCGGCCATGTGCTCGAGCGCTCGGCGCTCGGCGCGGTGGTGGACGCGGTGGCCGAGCGTGGTGGTGAACTCTTGGTGGACGAGATCTACCAGGGGCTCAACTACGGCATGGCGCCGCTGTCGGTGGCGTCACTCAGCGATCGGGCCTTTATCGTCAACAGCTTCTCGAAGTACTTCGGCATGACCGGCTGGCGCCTGGGCTGGCTGGTGGCGCCCGAGGACGCCGTGGAGCCGCTGACACGACTGGCTCAGAACGTCTTCCTGGCCGCCTCCACGCCGGCCCAGCACGCGGCGCTGGCCGCTTTCAACCCTGAGTGTCAGGCGTTGTTCGAGGAGCGCCGGCGAGAGCTCCAGACACGCCGGGACGCCTTGCTGGAAGGGCTGTCGCGGCTCGGCCTGGCACCGTCGCTGCCGCCCCAGGGAGCCTTCTATCTTTGGCTCGACATCTCCGCCTACAGCAACGACAGCCAGGCGTTCTGCCTGCGCCTGCTCGAAGAGGAGAACGTGGCGATTACCCCGGGGACCGACTTTGCCCTGCAGGGCGGCGAGCACCACGTGCGCATCGCCTTCACCACCGGGGTGCCGCGTCTGCAGGAAGCGCTGGCGCGTCTGGAACGTTTTCTGGCACGGCAGGGCTCATGAACTACCCCACCCTGGTCGGCGGCGTATTGCTGCGCCGCTACAAGCGATTTCTGGCCGATGTGCGCCTCGACGACGGGCGCGAAGTGGTCGCCCACTGCCCCAACACCGGCTCGATGCGCGCGGTCAATGTCCCCGGCGCCCGGGTCTGGCTGTCCCCCAGCGACAATCCGGCGCGCAAGCTGGCCTGGACCTGGGAATTGATCGAACTGCCGTCTGGCGATGCCCAGGCCGGTGCTGCGTCGGCGTTGGCCTCGGTGCATACCGGACGAGCCAACCGGATCGTCGAGGAGGCTTTGCGCTCGGGGACGGTGGCCGAACTCAGGGGTTATTCGGCGATCAAACGCGAGGCCAAGGTGGCCAACGCCCGGCTGGACTTTCGCCTGGATGACGACGAGCGCCCGAGCTGCTTCGTCGAGGTCAAGCAGGTCACCCTCAAGGAAAGCGATGGCCACGGTTACTTTCCCGACGCGGTCAGCGAACGTGGGCGCAAGCACCTGGAAAGCCTGGCGCAGCTGGTGGTCGGGGGGAAGCGAGCGGTGTTGCTGTTCCTGGTCGCCCACGAGGGCATCGACGATGTCGCCCCGGCGATGCACCTGGATCCGGGGTACGGCGATACCCTGAGACGGGTGATGGCCGAGGGCGTCGAGGTACTGGCCTACCGCATCCGCACCCGGCGAGACGACCAGGGCAGGCCACTGGCGCTGACCCTGGATGCATCCTTGCCGGTGCGGCCGATGGCGCAGTTCGTCGAGGACTGAATCGGCGCTTCTGTGAGGGGCGGGCTCAGTCTGCTGCGGACGGGCGGCAGTCGGGCAGGGCCGCGAGGACGCGCTGCATGGCGGTGTCGCCCTTGGCTCCCTCGCTGACCTGTTCCCACCACTGACGATGGATGCCGCGGACGCGCACCTCGACCCGTGGTATGCCGATCACCTGGGCCATGGCCATGCGGTGCAGCCCCTTGTTGATCTTGACCAGCTCGCCGTGCCGATCCACCGCCGCGCCCAGACGGTCCTTGCCGAGGCCATTGTCGAAGCCGAAACAGGCCATGGCCTCCATGTACAGGAGGTAACGGCGCAGATAGGCCAGGATGCGTTCGGGACGATCCAGCACCATGCCGTCGGAGTGCGAGGCCACCGGTTTGCCTCTGGCCAGGCGTTCGGCCAGCTGGTGGTAGCTGCGGCTCTGGCTTGGGTCGCGGCGGTGTGCCCAGATGTCGGCGATGAAGTGCATGCGACGGCTCGACAGGGCGTGGGTCGTCGACAGATCCCAGTCGCCGTCCCATAACAGGCGATCGCTGATTCGGTGACGCTCGCGCCGATCCGGGAAGGAGCGTGGATAGTGGATCTGCTTGAGCAGCCGACGCGGGTCGACGCTGACGTCCAGGGCCTCGCCGTAGCGTGATTCGATGCCGCGTCGGGGCAGGCCGCGGGCCTCGAGGGGCCGGCTGCCCGGGGCCTCGGACAGCCACAGGCGCAGGGCCAGGTGCTCCAGCGGCAGTGTCAGCGAGCGATTGATCAGTCCCTTGGCCCGCTGGGCCAGTCGTGACAGGCTCATGCGCGGGCCCAGGCTGGGATCGTACAGGCTGGGGTCGGCGGGCTCACCGCCGGGCGTCAGCGGCATGTCGCGGCTGGCATCCAGCAGGCTGATGGCACAGCACAGTCGTGCCTTCAGGGCATCATCCACCGACGCCGGAGGCAACTGCTGGTACAGCGCCATCAAGGCGTCCAGCGTCGGGCACTGGGCATCCGTCAGCGGAGGCGGCAGAACGACGCGGTCGACATCGAGCCGCCAGGGCGTGGCATCGGCCGGTGTGGCCAACGCCAGGCGCTGGCTCGCCAGGCGCGAGGCGAACACCTGCATCAGCCACGCATGGGGGGACTCGGCGGCGGGGTCGAAGCGCCAGATGTTGTGCCATGCCAGCACCAGGGTGTCGTGGATCACGTCCTCGACATCCCTTGGCGCGTCGAGAAAGTGGCGGGCGATGGCGGTCAGGTGAGGCACCGTCAGCCTGGCAAGGGTCTCGAGGCCGCCGGTGGCGCCCTGACCGCATTCTTTCAGGGCGTCGCCGACCGCCGAGGTGACGGGTAGCGCGGAAGAGAAAAGGGTATCACTGGTCACGATAGAACCGTTTCAAGAAGCTGACTGCCTCGGGGGAAGCGTTGCGGTCAAGCTGCAGCGAGAGCCGAAAGCGCATCGGTGCACTGGTGTCGATGGCGAAGGTGGCGTAGCGCGAGATGCCGTCGCCTTCCCGCAGGGTGCGAAAGGCCAGAGGTGTCTCGCCGGGCTTGCCCACCACCGAGACGCTGCCTTCGGTGGCGACGTTGAGGGCCTGGCCATCGGCGTCGCGAACGCTGAGGCTGACCAGGCCCTGGTGTGGGCTGCGCTGGATATCCAGACGGCGGGCCATCTCCTCGGGGAGAAAGTCGGTGGTGATGGCGCTGTAGTGCGCCTCGATATCGCCGAAGCGCTCGAACTGCTGGGCCTGGGCTGGCGCCGTCGGCAATACCTGCAGCGCCAGCAGCACCAGCAGCGACAAGGCGAGCGCGTAGCGTCGGTGGCTGGCTCGATTGACGTTCATCTCATCCTCCTTGGCAGCAGGCCTGCCTGCTGACGTCCGACCCATTGCTGCCTTGACCCTCGGCCCATCCTGTCGCGCCGAGGCCTGTGGCGCGCCCGCGCCAGGTGTCAGCCGTCGCGGCTCACGCGAAAGATCGCGATCTCGCCAAACAGGTTGGGCCACAGCCGTGACAGCCGTCTACCTTCGTGGTCCTTGATGCCCACCGCGCGGTCGACGATGGTCACCCCCTTGTCACGACACAGCGCCTCGAAGTCATTGAACGTCGACAGGTGAATGTTGGGGGTGTCGTACCAGGCGTGGGGCAGCGACTTGGACACCGGCATGTAGCCGCGTAGTCCAAGATGGACCCGGTGGCGCCAGTAGGCGAAGTTGGGGAAGGTGATGATGCATTCCCGGGCCACCCGCAGCATTTCGTCGAGCATGCGGTCGGGGCGGCGCAGCGCCTGCAACGCCTGGGTCATGATCACCAGATCGCAGGCGTCATCCTCGAAGTTGGCGAGTCCTTCGTCGAGGTTCTGCTCGATGACGCTGACGCCCTTCTCGATACAGGCGGTGATGCCGTCAGGATCGATCTCCAGACCGTATCCGGTGACGCCCTTGTCGCGCGCCAGAGCGTGCAGCAGGGTGCCGTCACCGCAGGCCAGGTCGAGCACATGGGCGCCCTCGGGAATCCAGCCGTGAATCAGGGTGAGGTCAGAGCGCATGGTCGGCCTCCTGGCGTGACGGCAGCTTGAGGTCATCGGCGACGCGTCTCATGAAGCCGGCGAAGATCGCTTGATAGCGCGGCTCCGGCATCAGGAAGGCGTCATGGCCGTGGGGCGAGTCGATATTGGCGTAGCTGACCGACTTGCCGGCACGAATCAAGGCGTTGACCAACTCCTTGGAGCGTGACGGCGGGAACCGCCAGTCGGTGCTGAAGCTGACCACCAGGAACGGACACTCAGCCGGGGCAAGGGCCTTGGCCAGGTCGCCCTGGTGGGACGAGGCCGGGTCGAAGTAGTCCAGCGCCTTGGTCATCAGCAGATAGGTGTTGGCGTCGAAGGAGGTGGAAAAGGCGTCGCCCTGGTAGCGCAGGTAGGACTCCACCTGGAACTCCACGTCGAAGCCGAAGTTGAGGTCTTCGCTGCGCAGATCACGGCCGAACTTCGAACCCATGGCGTCTTCGGACAGATAGGTAATGTGGCCGACCATGCGCGCCAGCTTCAGTCCGCGACGGGGCAGGGTCTCGTGATCGGCGTAGTGGCCGTCGTGGAAGTCGGTGTCCGAGCGAATGGCCTGACGCGCGACCTCGTTGAAGGCGATGTTCTGCGCCGACAGCTTGGGCGTGGCGGCGATGACCACCGCGTTGGCGATGCGTTCCGGATAGGCCAGTGACCACTGCAGCACCTGCATGCCGCCCAGGCTGCCGCCGACGACGGCGGCGAAGCGGCTGATGCCCAGGCGATCGGCCAGGCGAACCTGGCTGTCGACCCAGTCGCAGACGGTGACCATGGGGAAGTCCGGCCCCCAGCGGCGGCCGGTGTCCGGGTTGATGCTGGAAGGCCCGGTGGAGCCGTGGCAGCCGCCGAGGTTATTCAGCGAGATGACGAAGAAACGATCGGTGTCGATGGACTTGCCGGGGCCGATGTGGGCGTCCCACCAGCCTGGCTTGCGATCGGCCTCGTCATGATAGCCCGCGGCGTGGTGGTGGCCGGACAGGGCATGGCAGATGAGGACCGCATTGCTGCGGTCCTGATTGAGGGTGCCGTAGGTCTCGTAGACCAGATCGTAGGCCGGCAGCGTCTTGCCGCAGACCAGGGGCAGAGGGTCGTCGAAGTGCGCCACCTGCGGCGTCACCAGTCCGACCGAATCGCGAGTCGTCTCGGGCATCAGTCGTGTGTGTCCAGTGAAAGTTGGTGTTGTCGTGGCCGTGTACGCGAGCGTTGGTCGAGCCTAGAGCCCGACCAGCATCCCGGAGATACCGGCGGCCCGGACCAGCGAACCCACCACGATGCCATCGATCAGGTTGATGCCGATGAACACCACGATGGGTGACAGGTCGAGCATTCCCAGCGGCGGAATCACCCGGCGTACCGGCGCCATGATCGGCTCCACCAGTTGCATCACCAGCAGCGCGCCGGGATGGCTGGCGTTGGGGGCGACCCAGCTGAGGATGATCATCACGATCAGCGCAAAGAAGTAGATCTTCAGGATCGCGCTGGCCAGGGCCGCGACGCCGGCGATGGCCAGGCCATCGAGCCTCGGCATGCCGACACCGGCCAGCTGCAGCAGGATGATGATGCTGATCACCTTGACCAGAAAGCCCGCGGCCAGGGTGGCCAGGTCAAAGCGGCCCATCACCGGGCCAAGCACGCTCTGGAAGGGACGCACCACCGGCTGGGTAATCTTGACCACCGACTGGCTCAAGGGGTTGTAGTAGTCCGCCTTCGAGGCCTGCAGCAGAAAGCGCAGCATCAGCAGGAACAAGAAGATGTTGATCAGGGTGTTGACCAGCAGCAGGCCAGCGTTTCCCAGTTGACTGCCCATGTGGGCTCCTCCGTCTTTGATTAACCCTTGCCGAGTTCGGCAGACATTTCCTGGGCACGCTTGGCACAGGCTTGCATGGCGCCGTCGAGCGCCTGCCGCAGTCCTGCCTGCTCCAGATATTCGATGGCCCTCTCGGTGGTACCCCCCGGGGACATCACATTGCGTTTCAGTTCACCGGGATCACGGTCGCTCTGCATCGCCATCGAGGCGGCTCCGTAGGCGGTCTGCATCGCCAGTCGGCGAGCGCTTTCTGCGCTTAGCCCGAGTTTGACGGCGGCCTCTTCCATGGCCTCGAACATCAGGAAGAAGTAGGCCGGTGCACTGCCCGAGACGGCGGTGACCGCTTCCAGCAGGGCTTCGTCTTCGACCCATTCGATGATGCCGACGGACGTCATCAGCTCGCCGACCAGGGCGCGCTGCTCGTCGCTGACGCGCGGGTTGGCATACAGCCCGGAGGCACCGGCACCGACCAGCGACGGAGTGTTGGGCATGCAGCGGACCACCGCCAGGCCGCCACCCAGCCATTGTTCCAAGGTCTCGGCGCTGAGGCCAGCCGCCACCGACACGATCAGCGGCCGACGCTTTTGCACCGACTCCCGTAGAGTCTCGCACACCTGGCGCATGATCTGTGGCTTGACCGATAGTACGACCACGTCGGCGTGCTCGATCGCCGCCAGATTGTCGGTGGTGGTATGGATGCCCAGGCGCTCGGCGAGCGGCGCCAGGGTGGCGTCACGGGTGGCGGTGGCGGTGATGGCATCGGCAGGGTAGCCGCTGTGCACCATGCCGCCGAAGATGGCGCTGGCCATGTTGCCGGCGCCGATAAAGGTCACGTTGCTGGCCATGCGGGGCTCCTTGAAGGGTAGGGCATTGGATATTCGGACAAACAGGGTAGCGTCACCAGGCCTGTCGTGGCGACGGGCTCACTGGCGCGAGCCAAAGATCGCGGTGCCCAGGCGCACGATGGTGGCGCCCTCGGCGACGGCGGCCTCCAGGTCGGCACTCATGCCCATGGACAAGGTGTCCAGCGGTGCGTCCGGCAGCTCTCGACGCAGCGATGACAAGGCCTCGGCCAGTAGACGGAAGGGCTCGCGCTGCGCTTCTGGGTCTTCGCTGGGGGCCGGGATGGCCATCAATCCGCGCAGACGCACGTGAGGCAGCGCCGCCGCCAGGCTCGCCAGCTCAGGCAGCTCCTCCAGGCTGACGCCTGATTTGGTTGCTTCGCCGCTGACGTTGACCTGCAGACAGATATTCAGTGCGGGAAGGCCATCCGGGCGCTGATCGCTCAGGCGCTGAGCGATCTTGGCACGATCGACACCATGGACCCAGTCGAAATGGCTGGCCACGTCACGTGTCTTGTTGGATTGCAGCGGTCCGATGAAGTGCCAGTGTATGCCAGGGCAGTCGCCCAGTTGGGCCTGTTTATCCAGCGCTTCCTGTAGATAGTTCTCGCCGAAGTCGCGCTGGCCCAGGGCATAGGCATCCCGGATCATGTCGGCTGGCTTGGTCTTGCTGACCGCCAGCAGCAGGGCCGCGTCGGGCGCTCTTCCCGCCTTTGCAAGTGCCTGATTCAGGCGTGTCCGGGCTTGGGTCAAGGATTCGGCAATCGTCGTGGTCATCGGCCTGGGTCTGTCCTATCGTGGGGCTCCCTGCCCCCGAGTCGGGGGTTCAAGCCTGGTAAGCCCATGGATATTACCGAACTGCTGGCACTCTCGGCAAAGCAGGGCGCCTCGGATCTGCACCTGTCGGCGGGACTGCCACCGGTGATGCGCGTCAATGGTGAACTGGAGCGTCTGCCTGGCCCGCCGATGGGCGACAGTCAGGTCAGATTGTTGCTCGAGTCGTTGATGGACGAGGAGCTGCGCGAGCAGTATTCGCGCACCCACGAGGCCGACTTTTCCCACCAGATACCGGGTCTGTCGCGTTATCGCGTCAATGCTTTCGTCCAGCAGCGCGGGGCGGCGGCGGTCCTGCGTACCATCCCCGATCGTATCCCGACGCTTTCAGAGCTGGGGATGGGCGAGATCTTCGAACGTCTTGTCGCCCTGCCGCGGGGCCTGGTACTGGTGACCGGGCCCACCGGGTCCGGCAAGAGCACAACGCTTGCGGCGATGATCGACCATATCAACCGCCACCGTCGCGACCATATCCTCACCATCGAGGATCCCATCGAGTTCATCCACCACAGCCAGCAGGCGCTGGTGTCCCAGCGTGAGGTACACCGCCACACCGAGGGCTTTGCCGTCGCCCTGCGCAGCGCCCTGCGCGAGGATCCCGACGTCATTCTGGTCGGAGAGATTCGCGACCTGGAAACGGCGCGCCTGGCCATGACCGCGGCCGAGACCGGGCATCTGGTATTTGCCACCCTGCATACCGCCTCCGCGGTCAAGACCATCGATCGGATCATCGATGCCTTCCCGGGTGATGAAAAGAATGCAGTGCGGACCATGCTGTCGGAGTCCTTGCAGGCGGTCGTCTCCCAGGCGCTGCTGCCCAGCAGCCGGGGCGGGCGAGTGGCGGCGCGAGAGATCCTCTTGATCAATCAGGCGATCCGTCATCTGATCCGTGAGGACAAGTTGGCCCAGATCTACTCGTCGATGCAGACCGGTGGCCAGGCCGGCATGCAGACCCTGGACGCCGACCTGGCGAGACTGGTGGCCTGTGGCGAGGTGGCGCCGGAGGATGCCCGGCGCCTGACCCGTGAATCTCTGGTCGATAGCGGGCCGAGCGCCGGCTGGAGCGGCGGGCAGAACGAGGGCTGGGTGAGCCCCC
The DNA here is from genome assembly GCF_024124525.1 of Halomonas sp. OfavH-34-E. NCBI lineage: Bacteria > Pseudomonadati > Pseudomonadota > Gammaproteobacteria > Oceanospirillales > Halomonadaceae > Halomonas > Halomonas sp. OfavH-34-E. The sequence goes on from NZ_JAMXRY010000020.1 coordinate 84,340, forward strand.
AGGGCGAAGGCTGGGGGTGAGGCGGTGGTTCAGAGCCAGTCGTCACTTTTTAGCGGGCGTAGAGCCCGCCGAGCACGCGCTCTGCGCTGGCGCCGGTGACCGACGGCAGGTTGCCGGGTTGCAGATTCAGTCGGGCATGGGCCAGCCAGGCAAAGGCGGCGGCTTCCAGCCAGTCGGCCGGCCAGCCCAGGGATTCGCTGTCCAGTAGAGTGGCCTCCGGCAGCTGGCGCGCAAGGCGTGCCAGCAGGTCCAGGTTGCGTGAACCGCCGCCGCAGGGCACCAGATCGAGGGAGGCAGGGGCGGTAAAGTGCTCCCGCGCCATCTCGATGCCCAGGGCGACGCTGGTGGCAGTGAGTTCCGCCAGGGTGGCCTGGACGTCCTGTGGTGACTCTGAACCGTTCAACTGCGCCTCTGCCCAGTCGAGAGAGAACAGCTCGCGCCCGGTGCTGCGAGGCGGTGGGCGGTGAAAGTAGGGCTCCGCCAGCCAACGCTCGAGCAGTGCGGTATCCACCTGGCCGCCGGCAGCCCAATCGCCGTTGGCATCGAAGGGGGTGCCGCGATGGCGTTGGTGCCAGGCGTCGAGCAGGGCATTGGCAGGCCCGGTGTCGAAGCCCAGCGGGGCACGCGGGTTCGAGGTCGGCGGCAGCAGCGTCAGGTTGGCGATGCCGCCAAGGTTCAGCACCAGCCGCCAGCGTTCGGGGTGGCGAAATACCTGCTGGTGGAAGATCGGTGCCAGTGGTGCGGCCTGACCGCCGGCGGCCAGGTCGCGGCGGCGGAAGTCGGCGACCACGGCACAGCGGGTCAGCTCGGCCAGCCGGCTGGGGTTGTCCAGTTGCAATGTATAGGGGGGCGAGTCTGGCTGGTGGCCGTAGGGGGCATGCTCGATGGTCTGCCCATGGCTGCCGATGGCAGCGATGTCCTCGGGTTCAAGCCCCTGTTGCTCGAGCAATCTCTGGACTGCCTCGGCCTGGCACTGACAGAAAGCCTCCTCGGCCCAGGCCAGGTCGGCAAAGCTGACCTGATCGGCGTGGGCCAGTTGCCACAGCCGCTCACGCAGAGCCTGCGGCATGGGAATGCCGACGCTGGCCTCCAGAGCTGCCGTGCCTGTGGCGTCAAAGCGCACCAGGGCGGCGTCGATCCCGTCCATGCTGGTGCCCGACATCAGTCCAATGAAGCGTTGCATGGGCCTTGTCATCTCAACCGGTGGAAAGGTTCATGGTAACATCCCCGCCACTGTCTATACCTGGCGCCGGCGCCGTGACGACGTGCCCCTGCTGACGGGGGCGTCGATGTCCGCGCAAGGGCCGATTGACCAAGCCAAGCCGAGCTGGAAAGCCGAATTGATAAGTGGAGTGAATACCATGAGCGATGTGGACGAGGCCCTTGCGCTGATTCAGCGCGGCACGCACGAGATTCTGCTGGAGGATGAGCTGAAGAAAAAGCTCGCTTCCGGGCGCAAGCTGAGAATCAAGGCGGGCTTCGATCCGACCGCGCCGGACCTGCACCTGGGCCACAGCGTACTGTTGACCAAGATGCGCCAGTTTCAGGATCTCGGCCACGAGGTCATCTTTCTGATCGGCGATTTCACCGGACGCATCGGTGACCCCACCGGCAAGAACGTCACCCGCAAGCCGCTGACCGAGGCCGAGGTCAAGGCCAACGCCCAGACCTACAAGGAGCAGGTGTTCAAGATCCTCGATCCCGACAAGACCGAGGTTCGCTTCAACGCCGAGTGGTTCTCCGAAATGAGCGCTGCTGACATGATCGAACTCGCCGGTCAGACCACCGTGGCGCGGATGCTCGAGCGCGATGACTTCGAAAAGCGCTACAAGGGTGGCCAGGCCATCTCGGTACACGAGTTCCTCTACCCGCTGGTACAGGGCTATGACTCCGTCGCCTTGAAGGCTGACATCGAGCTGGGTGGAACCGACCAGAAGTTCAACCTTCTGATGGGCCGCGAGGTGCAGAAGCACTTCGGTCTCGAGCCCCAGGTCGTCATTACCATGCCGCTGCTGGAAGGCCTCGACGGCGTGCAGAAGATGTCCAAGTCGCTGGGCAACTATGTCGGCGTCGACGAAGCGCCGGGGGCGATGTTCAACAAGCTGGTATCGATGCCCGACAGCCTGATGTGGCGCTATTTCGAACTCTTGTCGCTCAAGGACAATGCCGCCATCGAGGATCTGCGCGCGCGGATCGAGCGTGGTGACAACCCTCGTGACATCAAGATGGAGCTGGCGCGCGAGCTGATTGCCCGCTATCACGGTGATGAAGCGGCGGCGAACGCACACCGAAGCGCCGGTAACCAGTTGGCAGAAGGTGAGCTGCCCGAAGACTTGCCCGAGGTCGAGGTGGTCTTTGAAGGCAGCGATCAGGCGCCGATTGCGGCAGTGCTCAATCGCTCGGGACTTGCCAACAACAGCGCCCAGGCCAAGGACATGCTGGGTAATGGACGTGTGCGCGTCGATGGCGAAGTGGTGGCCAAGGATCTGATGCTGGCGCTCGGCCAGAGCTATGTCATCCAGGCCGGCAAGAAGCGTTACGCCAGAGTTACGCTGCGCGGCTGATCCGCCGGTGTGACCATCGCTTCCGGGACGCTCGCCACTGGCGGGCGTCCTTCGTTTTGCCACCCGCCTGCCTGCGACCTGTCCACAGGCGGGTGCGAGAAGATGACTGTGGGTAACATGAAGGCGCGAGTCGTGGGGCAGGCGAAGGCCAGGGCCAAGGCTGGCGCAGTAAGGAAAGCTGGCGCAGCAAGGACGGCGCAGCAGGCAAGGTGCATCAAGCACGGCGCAGCAAGGAAGAGACGCAGCAAGGGTGGCTTGGCAACGACAGGTGCGGCTCCCGAGGGCGCAGCGGCAAGTGAAAGGACAGACCGGCTCGCTGCACCAATCAGCTATTGAGCAATGGTCTGGAATAGCGCAGTAGAAATAGCGCAGTAGAGACGTGAAGGATGGGGTGGGTGTTGGAGGCTTCTGGCTCATGACGATGTGATGACGCCGGCGTGAAATTTTTTTACACGAAGTGCTTGCCAAGCCCGGCCCCGATCCGTAAAGTACGCATCCGCTGCCGGCGACGAGCAAACGTCACAGGCGGTGAAGGGTGGTAAAAGTGATTGTTTTGAAAAGGCTTTTTCAAGTCTTCGAGAAATTCTCCACTTGACGGGCAACGAGAAATCGGTAAAATGCTCGCCACTCGATCGGAGTCGCCAAGACGGCATCGCAGGATGCGCGTCAGGCTCGCTTCGCTTTCTCTTGGGTCCTGCAGGCATCGCTTGCACGGCGAAAAAAGAAAGCCTTGACGAAACACTTCGATTCTGTAGAATACGCCTTCCTCGCAGGGCGCTGCGCCAACAGGCGCTGCAAAGCGAGACGCTCTTCCGGCCGGGTGCCGCAAGAGCAGCTCTTTAAGCTCTCTATAGAGCCCAGAGCACGCTCTTTAATAATTTGATCAGGTAATTCATGTGGGCGCTTGCCGATGAGTCAGTGACACTGTCACTGAAATATCAAGGCAAGCGACTCGTCAAACGAGACGTTTGAACCTTGAGCCAAGTTTGGTCCGCTTAACGGACTATCAGACTTTAAACTGAAGAGTTTGATCATGGCTCAGATTGAACGCTGGCGGCAGGCCTAACACATGCAAGTCGAGCGGAAACGATCCTAGCTTG